>JBGCFH010000118.1:0-80850 GCA_045106825.1 Saprospiraceae bacterium
GGAACATTTCAACGAGAAGAAGAAAAAGTGATTTATGGATTAACTAAAAATGTCAATACCAACAACCCGATTACCATCAATTTTATTGAGTATAAAAATATTTGGAATGATGTGAAGAAATGTAAAAACTGGAAAGATAAAATCCGAATTATTTTTGGCGGTTTGGTTTGGCGACCTGATTATTTTAATAATTAAAAGAAAGAATTTTAATTTATATTTAGACGTTAGATTTTATAAGAATCTAACGTCTAACATCTAATATCTAAAGTCTAACCTAAAACTGATAAATAATACAATTTGCGTGCATACCCGAACCGACCGCTGCAAACAATACTTTATCACCTTCTTTAATATTAAAACCTTCTAAATCATCTCTTAAAACATTGTCTAACAAAGTTGGAACAGTTGCGACAGAAGAATTTCCTGTTTGTTGTAACGTGATAGGAACTAATGAATTATAATCACCATCGTAATTATGTATTTTGAATAATTTTTCACCGATTGCTTTTATCATTTTTGCATTGGCTTGATGGAATAAAAACATATCAATTTCTTCAATTTTCGTATTACTTTTAGCCAAACATTCTGTAATCAAGTTTGGAACATGTGTTACAGCATAACGGTAAACATTTCGACCAACCATCTTGATAAACATTTCTTCTTCATCTTTTTCATCGTTATATGAACTGCCCATTTTTAAAAAATTCACATCATCCATACAATGAGAATACGTATGTGAAGCCAAAATACCTTTTGAGCTATCGCTTTCTTGTGCTTGTACAACTGTCGCTCCAGAACCATCGCCAAATAACATAGAATCCAAATCGTGATTATCTACAATACGAGATAAAATCTCAACACCAATAACCAAAATATTTTTCGCAGCACCAGCTTTGATTGCTTGATCTGCTTGTATCATTGCTTGTACCCAACCTGGGCAACCAAACAAAATATCATAAGCAAAACACTGATGATTCTTAATTTTTAAACGATTCTTAACTAATGCAGCCAAGTTTGGTAATAACAATGGATAATCTAAACCACTCTTTAAATTACCAAAATTGTGAGCAAGAATAACACCATCAATCGTCTCCTTATCAATACCTGCATCTTCAATGGCTTGTTCTGATGCATAAACGGCTAACTGAACAGTATCCGTATTGTCACCAGCATAACGACGAGATTCAATACCTGAAATCTCTTCCAATTTCTGTACAATCTGTTCTGTCGGTTTGGTAACTTTCGTACCATCATGTTTATAAAAAGTATGATTGAGGAAGTAGCTATTATCAATAACTTTCTCTGGTAAAAAAGAACCTGTTCCAATAATAACCGAATTACGGTAAGCCATTTTTTTGTATTTAATAAGAATCCCTCTAAGTCTCAAAAGACTTATAGGGATTTTTCTTTTATAAAATATACTTTGCTTTTCATACAAACATACAATAAATCTTTTGAGATATTTTAACCTATACAAGGTTTTTTTATTGATTTGACAATCAGTTTTATAAATAATTGTCATTCCTTGAATGCAAAAGGATTTGTCTCAACCTTTAAATTAAAAAAAATAAATCTATATCGGTATATATAAAAAATTATCACCACACATTGTTAATTTAATGTTAACTTTGTGTTAATCGAATATGTATAACCATATTTTATTTGTGTTATATTGATATTTATATTAAATTATATGTTGGTTTAACCAACAACCTTTTAGTAAATTTTGAAGTTGTAAATTGTAGTCAATCATACTCAATCTCCTATTCATATCCTCACTAATTCCACACAATTTCAATTTCATTTAGTATTTAATAGTTGAAAATTATAGATTTATGAAAATTAAAAATTACATATCACTATTTATAGTAATCATAATAATGAGTTGTTCTACTGATTTGATAGGACAAGCATTTGGATATTCTTTCAAGAAAGAGGGAAAAAAGCAAGTCAAATTAAAGTTTGAACGAATCAATAATTTAATCATATTACCATTTATCATGAATGATTCTACTGAAGTAAAATTCATTGTAGATACTGGTGTTCGTCATACATTAATTACCAAAAAATCATACTTGGATAGTTTGAATTTGAATTATGGAAAGAAATATCGTTTGATGGGTGCAAATAAAGAATCTTTTGTAGATGCACAATTAGTTTATGGATTGAATTATGATTTTGGGCCTGTACAAGCAGTTATGCAAACCGCATTGGTTTTAGATGAAGATTATTTTGATTTAGATAATTCGTTAGGAGTGTCGATTGATGGTATTTTGGGTATGGATTTGTTTATGCGTTATGTTGTAAAGGTAGATTATGAGCTTAATATGATTACTTTGATTGAGCCTAATAAGTTTAAACCACCAAGTTCTTATCAATCATTAGATCTTGAATTGATTCAAGGAAAACCATATATTAATGTTGCGACACAATTAGATAATGGTCAATTATTAACGAGTACGTTATTAGTTGATTGTGGTGCAAGTTTAAGTTTGATGTTAGATATGAACTCTGACAAGCGGATAGTTTTACCCGAAAAACATATACATGGTACTTTCGGACAAGTGCTTGGGGGCAATTTAGAAGCATATGTTGGACGGGTAAATCTTTTAGCTTTCAGTTCCTATAATTTTAATAATGTAGTAACTAACTTTCAAATGCCATTTTGGATAGATACGCTTTCTAATAGTAATGGTTTGATGGGTGGCGGAATCTTGAGTCGTTTTGATGTTGTTTATGATTGTGTTCATCATAAGATGTACTTACGCAAGAATCAACATTACGATGAACCGTTTACACAAGATAGAAGCGGTTTACATATCGAACTACAAGGTAATAGCTTTAATCAATTTATTATTGCAGATGTTATTCAAGATTCACCAGCAGATATTGCGGGTATTCAGACAGGCGATTTGATACTAAAATGTAATGGCAAACCGATACAACGGTTATCCTTAGATTATATCAATAATACATTACAAAGTGAATCTGAAACTATTGTGCGTCTAACCCTTTTGCGTAATAATGAAGAAGTTGATGTCAAGTTTAAATTGAAAGATTTGATATGAGTAAGTTGATGAAAATATTCTGATTTTTCACCACAAATTATCATAGATTACATAAGACGTATTAATAATTTGTGAGAATCTGTGATAGGAAATAACATTGGTTGTTTGACAATTTTTGCCAGTAGCGGCTATTTTTAGCTGCCGTTTTTGTTTGAAATTGTTTACGGTAGCTAAAGACAGCCGCTACGTAAAACAATAATTTTTGCTTTTGGCAAAAATTGTCAATGAACCATAACATTTAAACCTCTTTTGTATGACGGCTTAACTACTCAATACTTTATTATATTTCTCCACAGCCATTCTATACGCTTCGATATAATATCGACCTAAAGTATCCCAAGAAAACTGTTTTGCATTACTTTCTACTTTGTTACGTAAAGCAATTCTTTCTCGACGATTTTTCTGAACAAAATCAAACATATAATCTGCCAGTTGTTCGGCAGCTTCATCAAAACTTTGATGACGACGATTTACTAAATAAATGCCATCTTCCTCCATGTTTCGAATTTTGGATTTTGCATAATCTCCGAAACCCGCCAAATCACTCGTTACAGTCGGAACACCTCGAACCAAACATTCAACTGGCGTATAACCCCAAGGTTCGTAATAACTCGGAAAAATCCCTAAGTGACAACCTCGTACAAATTGATAGTAATCCAACTTAAATAATGGATTAGTAGAATCAATAAAATCTGGATGATAGATGATTTTCACAGGATTTTCTTCTTGATTATACATCTTCTTTTCACGCATTGACTGTAATATTTCATCACTTTGGTCATCTACCAAATTATGCGTCACGATGATTGGTAAATAAGGTGTTTTCCATGATAATAAAGTCTTTTTATAACGAAACTGCCAATATTCATCTACTAATTTATTTAAATCCGGCAGTGTATTATTACCATCACTTTGAGCTGCTTTAAGGTACAACTTTTCACCAATTTGATGTTCAATAGCCGTACAAGTTTCCTTGATTTCTTCCATCAATGAACGTAACTCTAAAACCAACGGGTTAATCGTCGTATATGGCCGTTTGGTAATAAAAAACATAATTACGTTTTTATTAATTTTTGCTCGTTTCATGCGAGCATTTAGTAAATTAAGTGCTTCTAAAGTGACATCATAACCTTTATTGATATATTCATAACGACCAGAAGTGAAGAAATAAAGCGTATTATCTAAGTCAAAAGTATAATTATTAAAAAAATGTCCCATGATGAAATCATTAATTTTCGTTCTATACTTTGCATGTAAATTTTGTAAATGATGAATATCTTCAAAACGATTGATATTCAAACCATTAGGTAGAATTATATCCGCTTTTCGTCCTAATAAAAACTCACATTCTGTATCTGTCACATGACTTACTGTACTCATTACATCTGTAACCTCTGCAGCCATTCTTTCAATCGTAGCTTGTGCTTCAATACCAAAATGAGTTGCGGCTTCACGCCAATTTACCTTTGATAACTTTTTGTAAAACTGCTTATCATTCATCGCTAAGTAACGTCCCAAAGAGGTGGCGTGAGTCGTAAAAACCGTTGCAACAGGAATTTCTTCTCGTTTGATTTTTCCCATACTCGAACTCGCCATCCATTCATGAAAATGAACAATTACCTGTTTATCATTATTTTCAGCATTGGTTATATGTTTCAAGTATTCATAAATCAACTCACCAAATACAACAACTTGATGTGCTAAATCATCAGGACGAATAAAAACACCATCATTTTCGAGTAGTTCTGATTTAATCGTTGGTAGTTGATCAAATAACTGAAAAACATTAAATAAGATAACTTTTGGTTTTCCGGCTATTAGCCAGTAACCATATTCTACCTTAAATCCAGCCTCTCGCATACTTAGAACAGCCTTACCAAATGGAGAATTATAATCCTCTGAGGCTTGAAACTCAAAAGGTAAAGTATTACTCGTCATTGGTCCTAATAGGCAATATTGATCTCCCCAACGTTCTTTCATATAGGGTACTTTCGATTGTATAACCGTATATATTCCACCAACTTTATTACAAACTTCCCAAGCGACTTCTATCAATAAAGGTTCGTAAAGACTATTCATTTTGTTTATTTTTTTTATTAATGAATATTTGAGTTCTAATATGCGAAAACTATCTAATAAACATACAACAAAGGTAACAGCATTACAATGATTTGACATTTTTTTTTATATTATTCTTCGATTATTTCTTTTTTTGTTAAAAATATGCAACCCTTCATTTTATCCATTGTCATTTCAAATATCAGATAATTACAAATTGAGCAAAACGTAATTTAACAACGATTCAAGCACAAAAAACGACAGTTCAGCGAAATAAAATGCCAATTGTCCTTTAACATTTTCAACTTTGAATCGTCAATTATAATATTTGATTGTTCAAGTGTTTTTTATAACACAACAACAGTCGAACATTAAAACATGGAAAATCAAACAATATTTATAAACGGGATTTGGGAATTTTGGAATTTGCGAAAGGGAGAGATTGTAAAGCACTGATTATACCCAAAAATTAAACAAAATAAACAAAACATGAGAAAAGTAATTTTGCTCGCATTCGTTGGGATTTTAATTTCGGCAACCGCTTTTGGTCAAAAAGATGAAACATTATTTAACAAACTAAAATTTACAGGTGCTTGGGGAGGCTCTACTTTTCATTACGCACAAGTTGGTGAAGGTTACACAACACTTTCTGGTGGTTATGGTGGATTAGAGTTTAGAAAAGATATATTCATTGGTTTTGGTAGTTATAATAGTGTTAGTGATTTTTTTTCGGATAATACTTCGAATCGTTACAATATGAATTACAGTGGTTTGCTACTCGGTTATTCTCCGAAAGCACACAAAACATTACACTTACAAACCAACCTAATGTTAGGAAATGGAAACATTCGTAATGTGGAAATTGGTGAAAACGATAATTTCGTATTCGTTCAGCCTTATTTAGGGGTAGAATTAAATGTTGTTCGTTGGATGCGAGTTAGTGTCGGTGGCGGTTATCGTGCTGTTTTTGACAATAGTTTACCAGCAAACATATCAAATGCTTATGGCGAACTTCGCTTAAAGTTTGGTTGGTCTTGGGGAAGATAGAATACTATAAACGGGCATTTATTACGACTCACTTGACGAAATGTAATTTACAAATTATTTTTTCCGTCAATTGAAGAACAGGCGTTCTTCAATCCTCAAATGAGGCACAAATGCCCGTCAACTATTAAAATAATCAACTAAAAAAACAAATTTTTTAAATTAAAAAAACTATGAAATCACTTACTTTAACAATGGTTTTGACAGCATTGATAACGTTATCAAGCTGTTGGGACGACATTAGATGTACGAATGCTGACGGCTTTATCGAAACAAGAACAATTCAATTAGATGCTATCGAAGGTATTGATTTAAGTATCAATGCGAATGTCTTTATTTCGGAAGGAACAACACAAGAAATTACAGTAGAGGGAAAAAGTGATGCTATTGAGAAATTAAAAATGGATGTTCGTAATGGAATTTGGACAATTGAATTTGATCAATGTGTTATTAATCACGATTTGACCATCAATATTACATTACCAAAATTGACGTATGCAAAAATTTCGGGTTCGGGTGATATTTTTGGAGAAACACCATTTGATTCAAGTAATGACTTAGTAGAGTTCAAAATCTCAGGTTCAGGTTATATTAACTTAGAAATGAATGCCGCAGATATTGAAACTTCTATTTCGGGTTCGGGTGACATTCGCTTAGCAGGTGAAGCAACAAATCATACGTTGAAAGTTTCGGGTTCTGGAAATTTGAGTGGTTATGATTTAGAAGCCGTCAATCAAATAATTACAATTAGTGGTTCGGGCAATACTGAAATCTTTGTTGATGGCGGAACTTTAGAGGCAAAAATATCTGGTTCAGGTAAGGTTTATTACAAAGGAAATCCTTCTTCTTTCTCTGCCGATGTTACGGGTTCCGGAAGTGTGATTGATGCCAATTAGAAAATTAGAATGCAATATTTTAGGTAAATACTTCGACAGAATTAACAGGATTCTATATGATTTATAAAAAACTGTAAATCAAATGTTTATAAAAAAAATATGTCGAAATATTTAAGTAAACCTACTTATTAATAGAAATGTTAGAATGCTTCACTATTAGATTTTAGATATTAGATGTTTTTCAAATAACTTAAATTTTGTACTCCCAAATTAGTATTTCATTAAAATCAACAAAGTTTTGATTTCACAAGGCTGATAAATCTAATATTAACGTTTGTCTTTCAATAAAATGAAGGACAAACGTTTTTTATTCTTTCATTAAGCGAAGCCTTCGTTTATCGTTTTTAATCTACCCAGAACAATTTTCAAAGCGTCTTTTTAATTTTAACAATCAAAAAATAAGATTTATAAAGTCAATTCTACAAAATCTTGTTACTTTTAAACCATCTTATCGTTAGGACTAAAAACAACAAACCTTCCAAACAAGCTATAATTGAACCGAAGTAAATGGACATACATTAGCCATCAAGGCGAAAAAAGTATTATCACAATCTTGCATAGTCCGAGAGTAGGACACTTTGCTATTTTGATGAATCGTAAGATTATTTTGTTAGACAAAAAGGTTTTTGGTCAAGATTCTTATTCTTTTTTTATTGATGATGAGTTGTGCATTGTTGATATATTCGTTGTGAATAATAATACATATCAATATCAGTTTCGAGTAGATACAAAAGCCAAAACGGAACTAAATCAAACTCGGAAAGAAAAACAGAAGAAAAATTTACTCTATTCTTTAACGACTTTCGCAGGTTTATTTACGGCTGTCGGTATTGCTATGGCAGTCATATTTATGGTTCAAGACACAAAACTTTGGGAATCTATCAGAGACAATGCTGTACTTTCGGTTGCTAAAATCGACATTGTAGAATTACAAAAGAATCGGTTTCATGTGTTTTATACTTATAGAGATTCCGTTCGTATTGTTCAAGGTGTGGTAAGTTCTTACAAAGAGTCAAATCCTGTATTAGATAACGGTTTTCCTGTTCAACCAGACGATGCTTTTTTGGTAACTTATTCCAAAAAAGTCAAAACCAGTAGTAAATTACACCTCAATCATCCGACACATCAAACGGTACAACGTTATCGACAGTTCGCTTCCGCCAAATACCTTAAAAACAATCCTAAAGCAATGCCAGAATATTGCAATTGCATCCTTGATATTGGGTACATGACAAAAGGCTGGGAAGGCTACGCTTTGTTGTATAATGCAACAACATCCTCATCTGATAATAAACGATTTAACACAAAAACGTATCAAAATTGGCTCAACTCAAAAGCATTTTTAGATAAAGAAGTAGATTGTTGGCAATATAAATAGGTAATAAGTAATAAGTATAAAATATAAAACATCAAGTATAAAACATTCATAATCAATTATTTAAATTATACTTCCATGCTTCACATCTTACACTTCACACCTCATACTTTATACTTCATACCTCATACCTAAAAAAAATTCTATTTGAAAATTTACATTCTATGCTTACCTTAGCTACGAATATTAACTGAATTAAACTTTTATAACTATGGACAGTGCATTACATAATGGATTATTACACGCACATTCTGGCTTACGTTGGGTCGTTTTAGTATTATTAGTAACGGCAATTGCACAAGCATTTGGTAATAAAGAAACAGCTTTGACAAAAAGTAATCGTAAGATTGAGCTGTTTGCAATGATATTTACACATATTCAATTAATTATTGGATTAGTATTGTACTTTTTGCCACAATCTAAAAATAATCTAAGCGAACCATTTTTGGATGCTGCGACAAGATTTTATACCGTCGAACACCTTGTCGGTATGCTTATCGCAATCGCATTGATTACCGTTGGACACAGTAAAGCAAAAAAGAGCGAAAGTTTCAAACCGATTGCAACTTACTATTTGATTGGATTAATTATTATTTTAGCAAGTATTCCTTGGCCATTTAGAGAAGGACTTGCAGGTGGCTGGTTCTAAAAAATTATCCAATAAAAATTAGTCTGATATTTTTTAACATTTGCCGACAAAAAATAATTTAATATGAATTTGAAAGTATATTGTAGCTTTCTATAATCTTAAAAGTCATATAATTATGGTAGGTAAAGTTGAATTATACGATGCGTTTGGAGAGTTGATGTATGCTGTTGCGAAAGCAGATGGTTTAATACAAAATGAAGAAATACAAGCCTTAAATAAACTTGTAGAAAGTCATCCTTGGGCGAAAGAAATCGTTTGGTCATTTAATTATGAACAAGGGAAAGGAAAATCGGTAGAAGAAGCCTACGAAAAAGCACTATATACTTGCCAACAATATGGCCCTTCACCTGAATATCCTGAATTGTTGAGCCTTTTAACCGAAATTGCCGCAGCAAGTGAAGGTGTGAGTAATGAGGAGAAAGCAATCATTCAAAACTTTGAAAAAGAGTTGAGAGCGAAGTTTGAAAAAGAATTGCAGCAAGGCAAGTTAATTATTAGAAAATAGAATAATACACATTGTAATAAATGAAGAAAATACGGTGACGACTTTCGAGTTGTCACCGTTTATTGTTTGTATACTTTTAATACAAATTTTTGACGGTGAATCAATATTGGTACTCTTCTGGTTCATAAAACTTCAAATCCTTTACATTCAACTGCAACGAAGTTCGACCTTTCCAGTTATTTTCCTCAACTGTATAACACAACTCAAACGGTTGTTTATCCTTAATATAGGGATAACAATCGCCAAAATTAAATGCAATTGCATCTTGTACAGCGCTTAGTTCTGGATATGTTTGTTGGATTTTTAATTTTAAATGTTTTTCTTTTAACAATCGAGAATTGCCAACATCCGTAACATTAGAAGTACGAAAAACTGGTCGTCTATTTTGTGGGCCAAAAGGTGCAAACTGCTTCAAAATTTTCCAAAATTTTTCGTGTTTCAAATATTTGAAATCTAAATCTGCACTAACTTTCATTTTTGGTGTTAAGTGTTGTGGAGTGATTCGCTGAGCAACGATTTCTTCAAATCGTTCTTGGAATGCGACCACATTTTCTGGCTTCATCGTCAAACCAGCAGCGTATTGATGTCCGCCAAAATTGATAAATAAATCTTCACACGCTTTCAATGCACTATGAATATCAAAACCATGAACCGAACGAGCCGAACCAACAACTTTATCGCCAGATTTAGATAAAATAATCGTTGGACGATGAAACGTTTCGACCATTCGAGAAGCAACAATTCCTAACACACCTTTATGCCAATCTTCACCGTATAAAACAATTGTTTTGCGTTCTCGCCAATTTGGATTCGACTTTACTTGTTGTGTTGCCTCTGCTGTAATACCTTTTTCAAAAGTTTTGCGTTTGATGTTCTCATACTTCAGTTTTTCGGCATTTTCCTTTGCTTCGTATTTGTCTTCCGACAATAATAGCTTAACCGCATTTTTAGCATCCGAAAGTCTCCCCGCAGCATTTATCATTGGACCAATTCCGAATACAACATTACTTATCGACAATGGATAAGAACGATTTGCTATCGAAATCAAGGCTCGTAAACCTTCTCTTGCATAATTATTCAAATACTGCAAACCATAATATGTCAACACACGATTTTCGCCAGTAATCGGCACAATATCACATGCAATACTCACCATCAACAAATCCAATAAATCAGTTGCTTCTTTGAAGTCCAAATCATTTTTTTCAATGTACGCTTGTACCAATTTAAACGCAACGCCACAACCACTTAATTCCTTATAAGGATAATTACAATCCGCTTGTTTCGGATCAAGTACAGCAACTGCGTCTGGAACTTTTGCTTCTGGCAAGTGATGGTCACAAATGATAAAATCTATCTTTTTCGACTTTGCATATTCTATCTTTTCAATTGCTTTAATACCACAATCCATTGCTATCACTAACGAATAACCATTTTCAGCAGCGAAGTCAATACCTTGATACGAAATACCATAACCTTCCTTGTAGCGATGTGGAATATAATATTCTAAATGTTGATGATGATTTTTCAAAAACGAATACATCAATGCTACAGACGTTGTTCCGTCAACATCATAATCACCATATAACAAAATTTTCTCCTGATTTTGAATTGCTTTTTCTAATCGAAGCACAGCTGCTTCCATATTTTTCATCAAAAACGGATCATGTAAATGTTCTAATCGTGGACGAAAAAACAACTTCGCTTCTTCATAAGTCATAATGCCTCGCTGAACCAGTAAACGGCAAAAAATCGGATGAATTTTTAATTGTTCTTGTAGTGATTTTACGGCTTCTTCATCGGCTTCGATGTAAATCCATTGTTTTTCTGTCATTGGTTTTGTGTTTATTGTTTTGTTTATGTAAACAACAACGCACTTTTGACTACAAATTGTAGTCAAAAGCACTATGTTACCACACATTCTATCTAATTTTATATAAAAGTGTACTTTAAAAACAGCACAGCTAAACTCACCTAAACATCATAAAATGAAGAACGATCAATCTCAAACGGTTCTGGTCCATCTTCACCATGTATTGTTTCGTCGGTTATTGCAGCTACTTCTGGTTCATCTGCTTCCGAGAAAGTAGATACAGCTCGTCTTGATACAACTTCCGCATTTTCCAGAGCATTTTGGGCGGCTTCCAGAGCAGCTTCTGCAGCAGTTAGTGTCGCTTCTGCTGTTGTCAATGCTGCTTTTGCAGCTTCTACACCTTGCTGTGCTGTGGCTACGTCTTGCTTCGCTTTCTCGACAGCAGCTTCTAAAACATTACCAGTATAAACATCAGCCGTAACACCTGCAATCACTCTGTCCCAGTCAAATGCGGGTCCAATATCTGACTTGTCCGTTCGAAAATTGACGTGTGAACAAATACCTTTAAATTGAGAAGAAGCCGATGATACAGTCTTGAACCTTGATGCCTCATCAACAAATTTTCTTGGAATCTTATACGCTGTCGTCAAGTAACGCAACAACACGATTATAGAGTGATACTGCTCATCCGTAAACTTGGTGAAATATTCAATATTTCTAAACTTCTTGGGCAACTTAATATATTGGTCAGTATCGTCCAAAGTACAATAAACATCTTTTTTAGTATTTCTTGGAGACACTGCACTGGAATAGTAAGTATGCAATTCATTACCTTTTTTGAATAAAGGGCCGTAATTAGAAATCTCAATACCAATAGACTTTCTACTTTGCGTTTGATTGCCACCTAACGCCTTTCGACCTAAATGATACGACCAATTTGCGGAGCTAAATAATCGGTAAATCGTTCCATCACGAGCAATCACAAATGGAGTAGAAACGTGTCCACGCTTTTTGCTGGTCAACGATGAAATATCTCCTTTCAAATGACCAACTGTAAAGTGTAAAACGATTTTTTCCTTAGTATCTTTTTGGTTATAATAATAACCTGTAAAGCCATCTTTCGGGTCACAATGCACAACTTCTAACTCTACCTCTTCTCCTGGAATCTTACTCGAATGAGCTTCTAACTTGTACCGATTTAATCCTGTTCTTCTAAATTCCGCTTCGGCTAATTTTACTTGATTAAAATCCATATTTATTCGTTTTTATTTACAATAGGTATAATTTCAAAATAAATGATTTTATAGAAAACGAGTCAATCAACGAACTGACCTGAAAACCATACTTCCTACCTATTGCTTGAGGTGATATACTAATTATTAAAATTTATTCAATTCGTATTTTTTGAATATAATATTCATCTACCGCAAATTAAGAAAAATAAAACTGGTTTACAATAGTTGTAAATAATTCGCAGGATTTTAAAATTGTGTATTTTCTACGGTAGCATATAGATTTGTCAGGATAACATGGATTGATAAGTTTTTCTAAATGTTTTTTACGACCTTTGTATAACTAAATCCTCAAAAATTGGTTTAGTTATAATAATTGTTTTGAAAAATTGAGATGGTGGAGTTTGACTACTATCAAAAATATAAATAAGATGATTGAATTACCAATTGTTGATAAAGTAGAAAAGCCAAAAAGACGAAAAAAACCTGATTGGCTTCGAGTGAAATTACCGAATGGCGAAAACTTCCGTAAAGTCTCTTCGATTGTAAATAATTATAAACTCCATACCATTTGCCAAAGCGGACATTGTCCAAATATGGGCGAATGTTGGGGCGAAGGAACAGCGACATTCATGATTTTGGGAAATACTTGTACTCGTTCTTGTTCGTTTTGTGCCGTAAAAACGGGGCGACCAAATGAGTATGATGAAGACGAACCGTTTCGTGTCGCAAAAGCGATTGAGTTAATGGGCGTAAAACATGCCGTTATCACTTCCGTAAATCGTGATGAGTTGAAAGATCGTGGTGCATCAGTTTGGCATGCAACCGTTCGTGAAATCAAAACTCGTACACCAGAAGTAACAATCGAAACATTAATTCCAGATACTCGTGCAAATTGGACAGCATTAGATTTGATGATTTCTGCTGGTCAAGAAGTTGTTTCGCACAATATGGAAACCGTAAAACGATTGTATCGCAAAGTTCGTCCACAAGCAAAATACCAACGAAGTTTAGACCAAATTCAAAGAACGAAAGATTTTGGAAAACGTACAAAGTCGGGAATTATGGTCGGTTTAGGCGAAACAAAAGAGGAGGTTTTTGAAATCATGGACGATTTAGTCGCTCACGGTTGTGATGTACTAACTATCGGTCAATATCTTCAACCAACAAAAATGCACTTAGATGTTGCTGAATATATTCATCCAGATTTGTTCAAAGAATATGAAGAAGTAGGATTAGCAAAAGGATTTGATTTTGTAGAAAGTGGGCCTTTAGTTCGTTCATCTTATCATGCGGAACGCCATGTTTTTCCAAATCAACACAGATAGTTTTTAGTTGAAAACAGTATTAAAAAGCGAATGATTTTTTAAAAAATCATTCGCTTTTCTAATTTTTTAATCACCATAAACTGCTTACTGAATTTTCTTTGCCAAAATTGCTTCTAATTCTTGAGTCGTCGGGTTTACACTAATAATTACACCATTTTCATTCAATAAATATTTTGTTGGAATTTCACGAACTTTATACAACGAACCGACTTCGCCACGCATTCGCTTCAAATCCGAAACATGACCTTTCCAATTCATGCCACGATTTTCAATCGTTTGTTCCCAACGTTCCTTATCTTTATCCATTGCTACCGCAAGAATTTCAAAACCATTAGCCGCTCCAAACTGCTGATTTTTATACTTATTATAAGTTTGTACCAATGCTGGAATTTCTTGCATACAAGGCCCGCACCAAGTTCCCCAAAAATCTAATAACACTAATTTCCCTTCATAATCAGACAATTTCAAAATCGAGCCATCAGGTGTTTTTGCACTAAAATCTGGTGCTTTTTCTCCAACAATAAATTTCGGTTCACGATTAAAAGAATAATCATAGATATAATATAATGCACCAACTAACAAGATGGCAGATACGATATTGCTAAGTGTTAAATACTTTTTCATTATTTCTTTTTTCAATTAAAATCTACCTTTCAAAACAGTTATTACAACGAAACAGTTGTAAATTTAAGGATTGATTATTGGTGTTCTTTGACATATTTTGCCAAAACATCATTTATTAAATTATTTTTAACCACGAATGCACAAATTTTCAACAAAAAATTGATTAGTAATATTTATTCGTGTATTCTGTCTGCCCCGAAATCTTGATGATGGCAGAAATTGTTAATGAACCATTATTGTATTATCCTCATTTTTACGAGTTTTGTAGAATAGAATTAACATGCAAATGAATATACCTTTTTTATTTGCAAATTGATAGACACGAAGAATTGATAATTCAATTTACCATTATGAAAATATACTACTATTTGATATTTATTGCTTTCGCAATAACAGCTTGTGGAGAAACTCAATCACAAGATGCAACAGATAAAAAGGAAGAAATCAACCCTTTCGATTTAGGAAAATTGGCTCAAATCGACCGTGAAATTATCCGAGAATACGTTGGTATTCAAACCGATATGAAATTTGATTCTACCAAATCAGGCATTTTTTATTCAATAGAAAACCCTGGTATCGGTGATCCGCCAACCGATAGCTCGACTGTAACCGTAGATTATACCTTATATTTAGTCGATGGAACATTGGTTGAAAGTACGATTGTTAACGAAAAGCCGTCCACTTTTGAAGTCGGAAATGTTATCGAAGGTTGGAAAGAATCCTTAAAATTGATTGGCGTAACAGGCAAAGGAACATTTGTTATTCCATCAGGTTTGGCTTACGGATTGAGAAGTGTAAACGGTTTGCCTCGAAATTCTATATTAGTATTTGATATTGAAATATTAAAAATTGAAGATTAAAAACGATAATCAAACCGCTTCGTTTTGGCGGTAAATTAAAACAGTAAGTTATCGCTATTAAATAGCCACAACTTACTGTTTCTAATGAGTTTGAATAATTCTAATGCGAGTGCGAATGAGCAGCATCTCCCTTATTCATTTCTGCAATCAAGTAAAATGCAGCATTCTGCACAATTTTATCCTTTCCTCGTTTTGGCAACGTTTCCATCAAATCTACCGAAATCCAACCATCTTTTTTCTGCTTCACTTTCACAGGAATCCGAGTATATTGAATCTCACTTGGCATTTTTTTCTTCTGTACGAAAATGTACGCAATATTATCCGCAATCACAACTGCCTTTTCAGGCAAACACGGAACAGTCGCTTCATTTTCCCAAATCCTTGCATTCACAAATCCACCTTGACGGAACGTAGGCTTTCGCCCAATAATATGTGCGTGAACATGAACCGTTTTCTTCTCATTTTCAAACGTTGGAGCAATTAAATAGACTTTACCTTCAAACGTTTCGCCAGGATTCGAAGGCAATTCAAATGTTATTTTTTGTCCTTTTTTCACTCGATGAATATCCTTTTCAAAAACTTCCAACTCAATATGAATATGCTCGTCACTTACGATTTTCACCAATTCCGTTTCAGGTTGAGCAAACATTCCGTTATGTACATTTACAACCGAAACATAGCCGCTTGACGGAGCAATTATCGCAATTTGTCTCGTGATTTTTTCATTTTTCAAGTTCTCCAAATCGATTCCCAAATAACTCAAATATTGCTCAATTCCTTTCAATTGAACTTGCTTCACTCGATAATCCGATTGTGCTTTTTGATAATTTTTAAGAGCCGAAGCATTGGCTTCACTCAATCGCTGTTGACGCTCCATTTCTTGATTCAAATAAATCATTTCGCTCCGAATCTCCAAATATTCTTGTTGCTTCTGAATAAAACTCGAATGCTCCAAAGTCGCAATTGTCGAACCTTTTTTCACATAGCTTCCGACTACAATTTTTGTCAAATTCCGAATAAATCCACCTTCTTTCACATGAACCGAACTCACCGAATTTGGCGGCACATCGAGTGTTCCAGTTACAGAAATAAAATCTGACATTTTTTGATTCATAAATCCGCCTAACTCTACGCCAATCGTTTTGACTTGAGCATTCAACAAATGCACTTCATTATCAGGAACTTCTTCTTCGTGCTGATGACCTTCGTGTTCATCATGTTCACCTGCTGCATGATTGTGACCAGCATGCGGATCAACTTCGCTTTGACAACCAATTAATGTTGCTAACAAGCTGATTATTAATATTTTATTAATTATATTTTTCATTTAATTTATTTTTCAAAATTTGCAATTTACAAAGGCAATGCCGTTTGCCCTACGAAATGAACTCTTTCCGTCATTCCGTACTTGATACGGAATCTCCTAAGTTTTGAACCAGAAAATCAGAACTTTCCACAAAAGAAAAATCAAACTTTCCAAAAGTTAAACAATAACTTCACCATCAAACCTTACTTTTTAACCAGCCAAAAAACTGTAATTTCTGCAAGACTTCAACTTTAATGTTTGGGAGATTCCGACCTTCGTCGGAATGACGGAAAAGTTTGACTTTTTAGATTTGTGCGTTATTCAATTCCAAAACCATAATTAATCAAAATAACCGTTTCATTATATTTTTGAATCAAATCAAATTTCTTCATTTCTGCTTCCAAAACCTGTTCAATCGTAGCCAAATATTCAAAATACGGCAATTCGCCACCTTCATAACCAGCTTTCGCCAAACCGACCGTTTCCAATAAATTATTCATCAATAATCTATCAATCGAGAAAATTTGTCCGTTCAAGGTTTCCAAATTCGCCAACGCCAATTTCCATTCATTTTCCAATAAGAACTTATCCGTTTCGGCTTTCGCCTGAATGATAGAAGCGTTCGCTTTTGCGGCTTCGATGCGTTGTTGTTGCGGCTTTCGATGTAAAGGAATGCCAACACCGATTTCGATTAAATTCAAACCAGCATTTCCATCAAAAATCTGTGAAGCATAACCAACATGAAACGTTGGAGAAAGTGCATTTTCTTCAATTTTAGCTTGTTGAGTCGCTACATTTTTTTGCTGTTCATAATATTGCATCAACGGATGATTGACTGCATTCACTTCAGGTAAATTCATCGAAAGTTGTTGCAACTGTACATTTTTAACATCAATCCAATCCTCACGACCAAGCAAATACGCCAGTTGACCTTGAGCCAATTCATAATTTCTATCCGCTTCATTTTGTTGAATTCGCCAATTTTTCTGACTGTTTTCTACTCGCAAAAACTCAATTTTACTCGTTTCACCAGTTTCCACTCGCAACGCTGCCAATTTCAAAAAATCCGTATAAACAGAATCGTAAGCATCGAATAATTGTTGCTGCTGATAAGTCGTTACAACTTGCCAGTATAAATTCGCCACGACTTTTTTCAATTCGACTTCCGTCAAAACTCGCTCTTGTTTCAACAATTCCGTTTCCGCCTCAATCAACGCATTTTTTGCCTTATAAACCTTTGGCAATTCAAACGATTGACGCACACCAAAATCATGTTGCCGATTATCATTCTCATAACCCAACGCTTGACCTAAATAATAAAAATCCGTCGGTTGCAACTCAAAACCTGAACCTCTTAAAAGTTCCTGTTGCTTTATTTTTAAATCTGCTACGGTTATTGATGGATGATTTTTAATAGCCATTTCCATCAAACTATCTAACGACTGACTTTGCATCGAAGTCGTGTAGATAAGTAATAGCAATAGTTTTATATATTTTTTCATTGTTATTTCTTGAACCACAAAAGGAGCAAAAGACATAATAGAGATTTCACAAAAGAAAATTAAAAAATACTTTTGTGAAAACCTTTTGTTCCTTTTGTGTCTTTTGTGGTTTAATCCTTTTCAATCCATTCATACAAAATCGGCAAAACCACCAACGTCAACAACGTCGCTGTAATCAATCCGCCAATCACCACAGTTGCCAAAGGCCGCTGTACTTCTGCACCGCCAGACATCGACAAAGCCATTGGTAAGAAACCTAATGAAGCCACCAAAGCCGTCATAATTACTGGTCGCAAACGAACTTTTGTGCCTTTAATAATTCGCTCTCGAACATCAGAAATTCCTTCTTTTTTCAATTGATTAAAATAGCCGATTAATACAATTCCGTTCAAAACGGCAACACCAAACAAAGCGATAAAACCAATTCCTGCCGAAATACTAAACGGCATTCCTCGAAAGACTAAAGCCCAAACGCCACCAATTGCAGCCAACGGAATAGCTGTAAAAATTAAGGTCGCTTGTTTCAAAGAGTTGAAAGTCAAATACAATAAGGCAAAAATCAATAACAACGCTACAGGAACAGCTACTGTCAAGCGTTTCGTTGCATTTTGGAAGTTCTCAAATTGTCCACCATAAGTCACATAATAACCAGGTGGCAAGTCTAATTTTTCATCTAAAACACTTTGAATTTCCTTTACCAAAGACGTTACATCTCGGTCAAGTACATTCACACCGACCGTAATTTTTCGCTTCGTATTATCTCTCGAAATTTGCATCGGAGCTTTTTCAAGGTTGACTTCTGCTATTTGCGAAAGCGGAATCGACTGACCATTCGACAATGGAATCAACAAACCTTGTACATCTTCGATACTTTTTCGCATCTCTTCTGGCATTCTCACAACCAAATCAAAACGCCTATCACCTTCGTAAATAACACCAGCTTTTTCACCTGCAAACGCAGTTCTAACAATCGTATTCACAGGTTTTACTTGCAAACCATATTGTGCTAATTTTGAATAATCGTAACGAACAATGATTTGTGGCATTCCGACAATTTGGTCAACGGTCACAGACGTAACACCTTCCAAATTAGAAATCAATTGTTCCGTTTTTTTACCATTTTGGAAAAGTAGATTGAGGTCGTCGCCATAGATTTTCACAGCAATATCAGCTCGTGAACCAGTCATTAATTCATTAAATCGCATCTGAATCGGTTGCGTAAATTCATAACTAATACCTGGTAATTCATTCATCTTTTTTTCCATTTGCTGCACGAGTTCTTCACGAGTTGAAGCCGAAGTCCATTCTGATTTTGGTTTCAGAATTACCATAATATCGCCCGTTTCCATCGACATCAAATCGGTTGGAATTTCGGCTGTTCCAATTTTCGTCACGACTTGCTCGACTTCAGGAAAATTTTCCATCAAAATATCCTGCAACTTTCCCGAAACTTCCACCGATTTCTCCAGCGAACTGCCAGGCGGCAAAATCTGATGCAACGCCAAATCCCCCTCTTCCAAAGTTGGTATAAATTCGCCTCCTAAAGTCGTAAATTTCCATAGGCTTACGCCAAATAATAGCAGCGTGACCGTTAAAATTATCGTCTTAAATTGCAAAGCCTTATTCAAAATCGGAGTATAAAACCATTGCAAAAAGCCAATAATTTTATCAGAAAATGTATTGCCGTGTGCAGTATTTTTCTTACTTAAAAATAACGCTGACATCATTGGGACGTAAGTCAAAGACAAAATCAATGCTCCCAAAATCGCAAAAGAAACCGTTTGAGCCATCGGTGCAAAGGTCTTTCCTTCGATGCCCGACAAGGCCAAAATCGGCAAATAGACAATCAAAATAATGATTTCACCAAAAGCAGCCGACGACCGAATTTTAACGGAAGCATCGGTGACGGTTTCGTCCATTTCGTCTTGTGTGAGTGCCGTATTTGTTTGTCCGTTTGCTTGTCGCAATGATAGCCGATAAACAATCGCTTCCACGATAATCACCGCACCATCAACGATAAGTCCGAAGTCAATCGCTCCCAAACTCATCAAGTTAGCGGTAACGCCAAAAACATTCATCAAACTCACCGCAAACAACATCGCCAACGGAATCACCGAAGCTACAATCAAGCCTGCACGCCAGTTTCCGAGTAACAAAACCAAAATAAAAATCACAATCAAGCCACCTTCCAACAAGTTTTTTTCGACCGTATGAATAGCATTATTGATTAATTTTGACCGTACTAAGTAGGGTTCAATCTGTACGCCTTCGGGCAGTGATTTCCTAACTTGTTGTATTCGTTCTTCGACTCGTTCCATGACCTGTGAGGCATTTTCGCCTTTGAGCATCATCACGATTCCGCCCACAACTTCGCCATCGCCATTGCGTGTCAACGCTCCAAATCGAGGAGCAAAACCCAGTTTTACTTTTGCCACATCACGAATCAGAATCGGTGTTCCATCTTGATTTTTAACAACAATTTTTTCAATGTCGGCAGGGTTTTCTACCAAACCCTCCGAGCGAATAAAATACGCATTTGGGTCTTTTTCGATGTACGAACCGCCAGTATTTTCGTTACTGTTTTCGAGTGCGTCAAAGACCTCGGTCATTGTCACATTCATCGCTTTGAGTTGCGACGGATTTATCGTGACTTCGTATTGTTTTAATTTTCCACCGAAGCTATTGACTTCGACTACGCCTTTGATGCCTGACAATTGCCGCTTCACTATCCAATCTTGGATTTCTCGCAATTTCATCGCATCGTATTTATCCTCAAATCCTTCTTTGACAAATAAAGTATATTGGTAAACCTCGCCCAAACCCGATGAAATCGGTGTCATTTCGGGTGTTCCCAAGCCATCAGGAATTTCGGTTTCTGCCATTTTGAGTTGTTGTGCAACGAGTTCACGAGGGAGATACGTTCCCATATCATCTTCAAAAACAACCGTTACCATCGAAAAACCAAATCGAGAAATCGACCGTAATTCGACGACATTCGGCAAGTTTTGTAAAGCTAACTCAACTGGTACAGTTATAAATTTTTCTATTTCTTGTGCGGTCAAATTTGGTGAATTGGTAATGACTTGCACCTGATTATTGGTGACGTCAGGTATTGCATCAATCGGCAGTTGCGTCAAGCTATAGCTTCCCCAACCGATTAATGCTAACACCAACATTCCTATCACGAATTTATTCCGCACGGAATAGGTGATTATTTTATCGAACATTTGATTTAGTTATTAGTGTTGTAGTGATTAGTCACTGATTGTAAACACAGTTGTTCTAATATTTTTCACAATCTGGATAATGTTGGAATTTTGCCTTAGCCCATTTCCGTCATGCTGAACTTGTTTCAGCATCTCCCAGTCTTTAATGCACGATTTTAAAAAAGTTCTAATTTTTGATTTATAACTTCTTCAAGATTTCGACTTTAATGCTTAGGAGATGCTGAAACAAGTTCAGCATGACGGAAGTGTGTTTGGTATTTTGGTTTTGTGGATTCATCAAGATTGAAAATCTAAATAAGCACAAACCACAACATTCCTAATTATTAATTCCTAATTGAAAACAAAAGGCGGCCCTCGATAGGTAAGATTTTGTAAGAGGAAAGGATTTTTTAAATTATAATCGGTGGTAGGAAATGTCTTTTTTATTAATAATAGATGATTATTTGTTGTAAATTGTGGTAAAATATTGATAATCAATGAATTATTATCAACATCTACTTCTTTTTCAAAAGTAATTTGATAATATTCCAAATGATTTTCGCCACAATCCTGCTCTAATAAATGCTCGACAAACTCCCAAAATCCATGTTGATGATGTTCACAGGTTGTAGATTCATTTTGAGATGAAATAAAATCATGCGAATGTGGGACAAGTGTGTGCAATAGCAATATCATTATTGCCGGAAATAACCAACTTATTGCCCACTTTCTTTTCATGGTTTTTGAGTTTGTAGCGAAATTAAGGGTTCTTGTACAAATTTTTAATGATTATAATCATATTTTTTCTAAAAGCATCATCTAACTCCTTTAATTCTCTTTCTTGGTTTAAGTACCTCACCAAAAGTAATCACGTATTCTGACTTCTCTTTTTTGTTCTACTTCTATTCCGATATATCTATAGTTTCTAAGTTCTGAAATCTTGTTGCGAGTTACGAGTTTGACAGCCTGTCCCGAAATCTCGGGGAACTAACGACAGATTTTGAAAAGTATAAAATTAGAATTTTGTTTAATGAATTTTTAAAAAGTATCAATCTGATGTCTGCCTCGAAATCTCGGTGGTCAATTCGCCACGCAACTCGCAACTATGGTACTTTCCCCGATTAGGAATCGTTAAACAAATAAATGTACACAAAGTACATATTACAAAATAATATTAGAATGAGAGCGTATTAAACAATAAAATGAGTATCAATTAAAAATTGATACTCATTTTTCATTTTTTTATTTTCTATCTCTGTAACCTTATTTTAGGACTAAAGATAATAACTATTTAATCTCAAATACAGCATCTTCGATACCACTATTTAATTTAATATCTGTAATTTTCACATTAATTGTTTGTGGTCCAGCTGATATTTTTGAAGCATATGGATACATAATACCATCTACTTTTTTATAATCACTCAAATTAATGATTCCTTCTTTTGTAACAACACGAACTTTCAATCCTGATTTTACATCAAAAAACTCTGTTGACTTTGAGCCACTTGGTGAAGTAACAACAATTTTATAAGCATCATTACCATCAATATTTTCGCTTCCTTTTAATTCTAATTTATATCCATTTGTAGCATAAAATAATTCACCGAATAAAATAGATTGCTCTGCTAAAGCTGCTAATTCATCGCCTTCTACTTTACCAGATTTTTGTGGATTTGAAGCAAAACCTGTTGTACCATTATAGACTTGTTTTTGAAAAACTTGCCCACCCATTGACAATACAGATTTATATTTATTTGGAGCTTTTTGAGTGGTGACATTATCTAAACTCATACCTTGAACAGAAAGTGTCGCCTTTGTTTCAACGTCTTTCACTCCTTTCAAAGCTTTCTCTCCACCGATAGCTTTGATGTAGTTATTGATTATATCTTCAGCTTTTATGTCTGTACTAATTTCCTTTGGTGCTTCTGCTGGGTTTCCATAATTATCATAAAAATCAACCGTTTTATTAGCATCATATTTAGCAATTTTTTCAGCGACAGCATCTTTATCACCAACGACTAAAACATTAGCATTATTAGAGTTAAAATATTTTTTAGAAACACGCATCACATCTTCTGCAGTTACAGCAGCTAAACGCTCCAAGTATTTTTCATAATAATCAGCAGGTAAATTGTAACGAGCAATATTCAACGCAAAGTTAGCAACCGTTTGTGGACGTTCTAATGAACGAGCAAAGCTACCTGACATGATATTTTTCGTTTTTTGTAAATCCTCTGGCGACACTTTCTCGGTTGACATTCTGTCAATTTCATAAATAAATTCAGCGATTGCAGAATCGGTTACTTCATTACGTACAGAAGAAGAAGCTGTAAAAACACCGACTAATGGATCGTAAGATATAGATGAACCTGCACCATAAGTAAAACCATTATCTTCACGTAAATTTTGCATTAAGCGACTACCAAATCCGCTACCACCCAAAATACTATTCGCAACACTTACCGCAATTCGGTCATCAGAAGTAGGTTTCAAATCTATCGGATAAGTTATTGTAATAACAGACTGAACAGATCCTGGTCTATCAACCATTGCTACACTTGTTTCAGTTGGTGCAGTTGGCATATCATAGGTTTTTTCTGTTGTTTTTCCTTTTTTCCAAGTATCAAAATACTTTTGCATTTTAGCTTTGGCTACTTTTGCATCAATATCTCCAACGATGATTAAATAACCGTCGTTTGGATTAAAATTACCATAATAATAAGATTTCAAATCTTCTGATGTAATATTTTTAACCGTTTCTTCTGTTGTTAATTCGCCATAAGGATGAGCCTTTCCATAACGTAAAATATTTGAAACATTTCCGGAAATTGAACTCGGATCATTTTTAGCAGAAGCTAACCCCGAAAGCGTTTGTGTTTTTACTTTCTCTAACTCTTCTTCTGGAAATGTTGGATTCAATAATACATCTGCCATTAACTCTAAAATTTTATCAGAATGCTTTGTCAAGGAAGAAGCATAAACGCCAGTAGAATAAGTGCTTAAAGTTGCACCAATGAAATCTACTTCCTCATCAATTTCGTTCTTAGAACGATTTTTTGTTCCACGTCGTAGCATTTGACCTGTCATATCTTGCATTCCAGCTTTATCTCCTTCCATGATTGGATCCATCTCTAATGTATAATTAAATGATACACGAGGCAATTTATCATTTTTCACAACGATACATTCCAAACCATTATCCAATGTAAAGCTTTCGTAACTTCCCATTTGAATTTTTGGAGCAGGACCAGGTTTTGGTGCTTGACTTCTATCTAATTCTGAGCTTGGCGAACCACCAATTTTGATTCCACCCATATCACCTGTCGAAGCGTTATCAACTGTTTCAGGTGTACATTGCGATACAAAAATCGCAACCATTAATAAATAAAATATATTTCTCATTGTTTGATTTTAAATATTAAGATTTGAGATTTTGACCATATTGCCAGACATCTCCTATCTCCTATCAGGTTTTTATTATTTCTGAGGTTGTGCCAACCAATATAAAGCGACACGATTATTCGGTGTAAAATATTTTTTAGCTGCATTTTGTAAATCTTCACGAGTTACTTTTTCATAACGCTTGATTTCTTCATTAATCAAATCTGCACTTCCTAAATAAACATGATAATTAGCTAAAGACTCTGCAATACCTACGATAGTAGAGTTTGAAGAAACAAAATCGTTTTCAATTTGATTTTGTAATTTTTGAAATTCCTTTTCAGGAATTAAGTTGTTTTGCAAATCTTTAATAATTTCATCCATATTGGCTTCAACATCCGCTCCATCTATACCCATATTTGCAATACCATAATTGATAGATAAGCCTGGATCTTCTGATGATAATGGAAATGAACCTGCTGCTACACAAAGTTGTTTTTCATCTACCATAATTTTATTCAAACGAGAACTACTACCTCTTGCTAATAATGTTGATAACATTTCTACAGCATAGTAATCATCTGTACCTTGAGCAGGTGTTCTATAAGCATGAAAGATAGCTGGTAACTGAACATTGTCATAAACCGTATCTTTGACTTCTGCTGTCATCGCAGGTTCTACGATATTTGGTCGTTCGACTTCTGCACCTTTAGGAATATCTTTAAAGTATTTTTTTACCAATGCTTTTGTTGTCTCAATATCCAAATCACCAGCAATTGATAATGTTGCGTTGTTAGGAACATAATATTTTTTATAGAAATTTACGTAATCATCTTCTACAGCAGCATCTAAGTGTTCCATAGAACCAATCGGTGTCCAACGGTAAGGATGAACCGTGTAAGCACGTTTCATAATCTCTTCCATCCATCTTCCATAAGGGCGATTATCATAACGTGTTCTACGTTCTTCTTTCACTACTTTACGTTGTGTTTCGATTCCAACCTTTTCTACATTTGCGTGTAATAAACGTTCTGATTCAATCCACAACCCTAATTCTAATTGATTAGATGGTAAAACTTCATAATAGAATGTACGATCAGTAGTTGTATTAGCGTTTAGCATTCCGCCAGCATTCTGGATATAGTCATCGACTTCACCTCGTTTGATGTATTTTGAACCTTCAAATAACAAATGCTCAAAAAAGTGAGCAAATCCTGTACGATCAGGATTTTCATTTTTCGAACCAACATGGTACATAATGGAAACGGCAACAATAGGTGTAGAATGATCTTCATGTAAAATAACATGTAAACCATTGTCTAAATCAAATTCTTCAAATTTGATTTTATTAGCATCTTGTGCAAACACTGCAATAGATACTAATAACGAGAGTAAACTGAATACGATTTTTTTCATAATATTGATTTTCGATATTTTGTGAACAAAAAAATGTGACGTTTTTAATTCAAATTTTATTCACATTGTACTAATTTTTAGACTATTATTTATTATTGTATAATAAATGAGATTAAAAACGGTTCAAATTTACAATTTTTTATGTACTGCTATTTCAAGATTAGATTGATAATTCATTTGTATTGACAAATAACAGGTTTTATCCAAAAATTGGCAGGATTTGAAACGTATTCCGAAGCTCCAGCTTCGGAAAATAATTAATTATAGGACAAATCTCCGAAGCTGGAGCTTCGAAATACGAAACTTATGGCATTAATAAAATCAGTTCGAGGTTTTACACCTACTTTTGGTGATAATTGTTACTTCGCCGAAAATGCAACAATTGTTGGCGATGTTATCGCAGGTAACGATTGTAGTTTTTGGTTCAACGCTGTCGTTCGAGGCGATGTAAATTCTATTCGATTAGGGAATAAAGTCAATGTACAAGATGGTGCAGTATTACATGCAACTTTTGAGAAAACAAAAACAATCATTGGTAATAATGTATCTATCGGTCACAATGCTATTGTTCATGGCTGTACGATTAAGGACAATGTACTGGTCGGAATGGGTTCAATTGTGATGGATAATGCAGTTGTTGAAGCAAACGTATTGATTGCAGCAGGTGCAGTTGTATTAGAAAATGCTCATTTAGAAAGCGGTTATATTTACGCTGGAGTTCCTGCTAAGAAATTAAAAAAGTTGAGTCCAGAGAATTTTCAACATTATGTTAGTAGAATCGCTAATAATTATGTGAAATACGCTTCATGGTTTAAGTAAAATACAAAAAAGGGTTTTCGCCTTACACGAAAACCCTTACAATCTTTTTCAAAAATACAGTTATGCTTTCAACAAAAATTTATTTTTCACCTCTTGCTAATCTGTACCTTTGGCTGCACCTGCAGTCGAAATATACATGATTTTAACAGCAATTTTTCTAATCTCTTCCGAGTCTTCCTTATTTTCTTTAGAAGCTTCAGAGATAATGAAAAGTCCATCATCTGTTTTTTCAATGCTCAATCCTTTTGTAGTTGTTCCACCTTTTGTCATCGTCAAGCCTTCCATTTGTTCTAAGGTCTCATAATCAACATAAGCGAAATCAATTCCATCAATATCATTGTCATGATCCGCAAGATCAATCCCGTCAATATCATCGTCATCGAAAACACTTAGTGTCAAATCGTAAGAAAAATCTGTCCATTCACCATTTTCTTCCCCTTCAAATTTAATATTTGAATAGGTCAAAGTAATAAAAGAAATATTTTTTCCTTCGAATGTTAAACCATCGAACCATTTAGACTCTAAATTAGAAACATCAGATTTTATTTTCCCAATCTTGTGACCGATACTCAAGTTATCATCTTGATCATCTGTTAACTTTTCAATAAACGTGGCAAAGTTAATATCATCGAAATCAGATGCTAATATGAAGGTTACGCCTTCATCAGTCGCTGTGACAACTTTTGTACTAAATAAAGCTTCATCACCTTTGAATGAAATGTAAGGTGTAAAACTATCTTCCGTACCTTCAATGCCACCATTAATTGAGGTCGTTAAACTGGCAACTTTATTCCCAAAAGCGGATGTAGAACAAACTAAGATAACTGCAAGAACAGATAAAAAATGTAACTGTTGTTGATTTTTCATAAATCGTAAGGTTTTAAAAAATTGAAAAAGACAATTATAATTATGATAAATATTATGACACTTATGTAATTTCAATCACTATGCCAATTAATAAAAAAACCACTTTCAGATTTAATGTGACATTGTTTAATTGAATAATAATAAAAAATAGCAATAAAAAAAGTATACTTAAATTTATAAATTTTGATTTTTTTTAACACAAAAACCTGTAAATCATTATTTTACAAAAATATTTATAATTAATAAATTTTTAACATTATATTTTAAAATTTGCTAATAGTGACGGTTATTTAGACACTAATTATAGTAAAAAAACACCATTTTTATTAAATAGACTTAAAAGTAAGGAAATATTATAAGTAAATGAGCTAAAAAGTCTACTTAAATATGAAAAAATCATAATTGATACAGAAACTATTTACCTAAAAAACGCACTAAAGTTTCATTTTTTCAAAATGAAATTATTTTTTATGCTATTAATGGCAAGTATTTTCGGTTTAAAATAATTCGTAATATGTTATACTGTAATTCGTGATTTTGACGATAATCCGCAACCTAAATTAAGTAAGAATTCGACATTCGATTTTAAATCGCCTGTCGAATGTTCTCATTTAAGTAAAAAAGTCATTAAAAAGCATCAATTCTTTATAAAATGTATTATAAAAATTTTCAAACCGACAACTACTATATTTTAAAAAAAATGAGGTCATAATTCCGACTATAATAAACACTGGCGATAAATCAAAAACGCTATTCTGAAATTATTTCAAAATAGCGTTTTTTAGTATTTTTTTGTTTAATAAAATCTACCAAACATTCTCAAAATCCTTTGGTTCATACTGATGATTTCTATCGCTGTAATACGAACCTTCTTTTTTCTTTAATTGCAAATCTCCTTTTGTAAATAATCGAGATAAAAAAGCTATTGGAACTAAAACGACAAAGAAAATCACTGTCAACAAAACTCTGGAAACAACAGCTCCAATTCCTTCCGAAATTTTGAACCAAGTCCAAGCAATCCATTTTGCTAAAAAAGGAATAAATAACCCAACCAAACCAATACCTAAAGCAACCTGAGCCAATATAGGAATATCAAACAAAAACCGTACAATCAGTAAACCCACAGTCACGGTTAACATACCTTCTATTACTTTTTTATCATTTATTTGAATCATAATCTTTTGAATTTATCGGTCAAAGATAATGAATTATTGATGTTTTATGACTTTTCTAAAGAAGTCATTTAGTATCTCAACTTCTCGATTTTTTTCTACTTGAAAATCTTTTAAAAATTCGCTGTAATATTCTATTTCGTTTACGATATATTCATTCAAAACCACAATTTGTGGTCGTTTTCCTAACTCCTTTGCTGACTTTTTATCTATTAATAATTGGTCAACAATCGGTCGAATCGTTGTTTCATCAAAACCATCTAACATCTCAGCAAACAAAACCGGCGGCATTGTTCCATTCGTTTTTATCCAATGACAACAAGCCAACGGACGCAAAGCGTAGAAATATTTTTTTAGTGTAACTTCATCCTGTTTTAGATAATTATTGTATGTATTTCTTGCTATATTCAAATAATGATACATTATATTTTTAGCATTGAAAAATAGCGGAACTAACGCTCGCCATTCTTTCATAATTGCTTCATTTTCAATATAAACAATTGGACTATCCAACCATTCTAACAATGATGGATTTGACTTACGAAATAAACCTAATGCTTTTCGCAATTCCCAACCGCTTAAATCTAAATCATTCGGCAACATTTTCTCAATAGTATCTTTACGAGTTCCGATTTGTAAATACCAATCTAAAGTATGTACATAAATAAATCGAACGTCCCAATCTGAATTTTCTGATGCAAAACCCCAAGCTCTACTACCCGATTCTATTGCATACAAAATCTTAATATGTCGACTTTTCTCTAATGCTCGTAATTGTTCTATGATATGTTTTCTCATTTCTATAAAATTAAAAACGTGTATTTTCAATGGTGAAAATACACGTTTTGTATCAAAAAAGTTCAACGGAATTATTCATCAAAAGATTTTCGATTTAATTTAAATTCAATACGTCTATTTTTTGCCTTATTATTACTTGAAGTGTTTGGAGCAAGTGGAACACTTGAACTATATGCTACGACACTTAATCTCGAACTTTCAATACCATGATCCATCAAGTATTTTTTAATAACAATTGCTCGTCTTTTCGACAATTTCTTATTGTATTCATAATCTCCGTCACTATCTGAGTGTGCAATGATGACATAAGAATTATCTTCACATGCTTTCAAAATATTAATAATTTTATCTAAATCTGCATGCATCCGAGAGCGGATTCTATAACGATCACTATCAAAGTTAATATTTGCTCCGATTTCAGATAATTCAGTTTCTCTATTTCTACAGACATTTTCATCTTTAATCGGTTTTTCCTCTATCGTTTCTTCTATCACTACTTCAGTTGCTTCTATCACTACTTCAGTTGCTTCTTCAAATTCGGCTTCAATCTCATAGATTGGTTTCTCCTCAAGTTTTGGTTTTTCAACTGGAGGTTGAGGTTTTGGTAGAATTGGTTTCGTTTCTTCTACCGCTTGTTTGGCAGGTTTAGCAGGTATTGGTTTCACAACTGCTTCAACGATTTCCTCTTTCGGTTTTGTCGGTGCGACAGTTGGCTTTTCTTCTTCCACAATCGGCATATTTTCGACTTCTTCCCTAATAGGTTTTGGCATTGAAGGTTTTTCCTCAAGTTTTGGTTTTGTTTCTTCTACGCTTGATTTTCCTGGAGACTCCGGAATTGTTGGAGCAGCAGGAGAAATCTCTGGTTGAGTGACAACTGATTCGGTATTAATTTTTTGGACAATTGTCGCTTCTTTTGGTTTTGAAGGTGGCGTATTGACATCAGATACTACAATAGGAGGTAATTCATTATTTAATAAAATTGTTTCTGTATCTAATAAATCAGTATCTTCTTCCATCGTCATCATATTCCCCACCAGACCTTCAGTTTTCATTCTCTCTAATCGTTCTTTCGCCTTTTGAGCTTGTACTAATCGTTGCTCTGCTCTATACTTTCTGATTTTCGCATAACGACGTTCTCGTTCTCTCAATCGAGTTGCTTTTACCCTCTTCTTATTCGCTTTCCCAAAATGGACTCTTAATCCAATATTGTTTTGCATGTAAGACAATGGGCCAACAAAATCGTGATTGTATTGCGATTCAAAAATCAAAGATGTTCTTTCACCTAAATGAACCTGAACACCAAGACCAACTGGAGCAATATAAGTTACCTCAGGCATCAGCGTCGTAAGTGAAGCTCCGCCTCCAAGCATAATATAAGGAGCGAACATCGTATGCTCTTTTAAAATATAGCCATTATCCAACTTATATTTTAATTGAAAATTAGCACTATAAAGATTAGTTTCTTGGTATTTAAGAGGTTCACCATCCAAGATTGCCACAGGAAAGTTGATAGGAGAACGATTGCCTTGCAAAGATAAATCAAAGTGATGATTTATATAACGTGACACAGTCAAGTTTACACCTATTTTATATTCATAAGGGTTTGGTAATTTTCTTTCTAAAACAGCAGAGTAACTATAAATACCGCCATTTGTCCCGATGCTCCAATCATACTTTTTATTTTGAGCATTCGTGACAAATCCCGTCAATAATAAAACCAATAAAAATAGGTATTTACACCATTTCATATGTTTTGATTTTTCAATTTTCATCTTTTGATCATTGAATTGTTTATCAACTTACAATAACCATTCCGACTAAAATCACTATATATCAAGATTTAAGACAAATTTAAACTTTGATATTAAAAATATATTTATAACTTTTTAATAAATATGTTGTGACATATCACTTGCAAATTATTCTTGTTTTCTAATCACTTGTATATATGTAAGTTATCAAAAAAACAATAGACAAACGACTTTATTAAGCCATCGTTTGCTTTATGACGTTATCTCTACTGAATAGATATTCTTTTTATTTAAAAAATTACATTTCGATTAAAATTTTAACATTTTGCTTAATAATAAATGTTTAAACATTTGTTTTATGCTGAATAATAGTATCTTTATGATGCATTCAAATATTTTATACTAAAAGATAGATAAGGTTATATAACAATACACAACTAACTAACTTATACCTTATCATAAATAGCATTTATACCAGCTTTAAAGCACAACTCATTATGATATGAGTTGTCCCAACCTTAAATCAATATCAAGGATTCTGTCGGGCAGTTACAAGTTCCACTTGTAGTACGAGTTCTATATATGTCATAAAACCAAAACCATAATAACTTATGGAAAAGAAAACAACAAAACCAACCTCAAAGCCTACAACAGTTGAGAGTTTCTGGAATGAAAAATGGGTTCAAGTTACCTTTCCAGAGGAAATTAAGTCTGTTAGATACCAGATTTCTAACTATGGTCGAATACGTGCAATTAATAAAGTTACAGGAAAAGAAAAATTGCTAAAAGGTTCTCATAGTAAACGAGGACATCATCGCCTAAATATCAAAATGGAATCAGGAAAAGGTGCTGGTGTTTATGTTCATCGTATCGTCGCTGAGACTTTTGTCGAGCAGCCGAGTGAGGAACATAAGTATGTGATTCATTTAGATCATGATAAAACGAATAATAAATACACTAATCTTCGATGGGCAACACAAGATGAAGTTAATAAACACGCTAAAAATAGTCCATTATACGATCAGGCAAGAGAAAAACAAAGGGAACATTATAAACTTAATGAAGCAAAAGTTAAGATGATAAAACGAATGCTTAAACGCAAAAAAGTTAAGATGAAAATTATCGCAAAGCAATTCGGTATATCACATACTCAACTTAATCGAATCAAAAATGGTGAAAATTGGGCAGATGTAGATCCTGATTAATCATTTTATATCAAATACTTTTATTGATTTCAATTGTATTTTTTGTAATTAAATATTGTGCTGTGATATATGTCACCATAATTATAATATGATGATATGGAATCGTTAGTGTCGATGCCTTAAACTTATTTAATGCAATTACAGAATCTGAAAACATAAATAATAAAACGCCTATAAATAAGGCGATAAATAAGGATTTTGGCAATTGTGATTTCAGATTCAATGTAGCAACTGACATTAAGCAAATGACAGAACTGTATACAATGACTGGGATTTTCATATCTGCTAAGTCATTCCACAAATATGATAATATTCCAGCAAGATAAATCAGAAATGGTAATACAAGCCAAGGTTTTTGTCGAATAAAACCATTAGATAATGACTGATAATTTATAAATGCAGTGATATAAAATAGATGTGTTATCAAAAAACATCCTAAACCAAGCATAAAGTAAAAACTTCCGTCAAACATCAAAAAAGTATCACCTCCAATCGAAAATATCAATCCTAAGAGAATTAATGTAGAAAAACGATTACGATTTTTAATTGTAGAATGAAGAAAATAAGCTGAAAGACTTATCATTAATAATGGTTTTGCTATATAAATAATATTTATATTCTGAGTAGCTTCTCCATAAAGTTCAGCAATAACAACAAGGAAGAAGCATGACAATAATATTCTTGATTTCATATTTTGATAGATATTAGACTTTATTCTAAATAATTTCGTATAAAGCTGAATTATCTTTTATCGCTACTCTTCGTTAGCAAAATACTCATGTAGCAAGGCTACACACCGTTTTTGCCGCCTCAATTAGCAATAAAATCTAAATTCCCATTCATTACGAAACCATTTTAGAATAAAGTCTATTAATCATTATATTTTCTTTCAAAAATTCAATAATAAGGGAATTTTCCCAAGAACCATTATTATATTTCTTATTAAATCAGTTTTTCATAGTTTTTGAAACTATAAAAAATCATAGAAAAAAATTTTGTTATAAACAAAAATAATTTCTTATCTTTGCACTCGCATTTTTTGAAGACGACTTTTCAGTTATCAATTATAATATAACTAATTGACGTTGATAACTTTATAAAATACATTAAAGATGGAACTTTTAAAATACGTTGAGGAACAACTTACAAAGGAATCAAATTATCCTGATTTCCGTGCAGGAGATAATGTAACTGTAAGTTATAAGATTATCGAAGGAAGTAAAGAACGTATTCAGGATTTTAGAGGAGATGTAATTCAAATCTCTGGTAAAGGTATGACAAAGACTTTCACTGTTCGTAAAATGTCTAATGGTGTTGGAGTTGAGCGTGTCTTCCCTTTCAATTCACCAAATATTTCTGGAATCAAAGTTAACAAATACGGTAAAGTTCGCCGTTCAAGATTGTACTACTTACGTGATTTAGTAGGTAAAAAAGCTCGTATTAAGGAAAAACAAACTATCAGAAAGAAATAGTTATAAAAATTATATGTTTTTGTAGGCATTGATTCTTCGGAGTCAATGCCTTTTTTTATTGGGTTTTATTTCCGAGATTTTAGGGCTTCGTTTATAGTTTTTTATAAACTAAAAAATCCCATCTAAGCGAACTTAGACGGGATTTTTTTATAAAAGAATAATTATGATTACTCTTCTGTTGTTGCTTCTTCAACTGCTTCTTCAACTTCTTCAACAGCATCTTCAACTGCTTCTTCAGCTTCTTCCATAGCACCTTCAACTGCTTCAGCAGCTTCTTGAGCAGCACCTTCTGCTTGTTCAACAGCTTGTTGAGCCGCATCTTGTGCAGCTTGTCCTGCTTCTTCTGCAGCACCACATGAAGTCATAAATGCAACCAACGCTACTGCAACTAATAAAGACATTAATTTTTTCATAATAATAGAAAGTTTGATAGTTTAATAATTAACAAAATGTTTAAGTTTAATGTTAAGATAGATATTCTAAACAAAAACAAACATTTTTGATTTTTTTTCAAGTTAATATAATTCCCTTTTTGAAATTACACACCTTAGTCGTCAGTTAATTCCAATAATCACACAGCACTTATTTTTTTTCAAAAAAAAATGATTTTTTTCACTCTTATTGAACTTACTATTGTTAATTTTATAAAATTACATCATTAAAACAATTAGTTAAAAACCTGATAATCAATTAATTAAATAATAATTTTATAAAAAATGCTCACATCACAAGAATTATTAAAAATATCTACGGAAGCGAAAAAAAATATTTTAGAAGTTGCAAAATTTATAAAAAATGAATTTGGCAAGGTTTCAAAAGCGGCAATTGAAGATAAAGGATTGAATGATTTGGTAAGTTATGTGGACAAAACTGCGGAAGAACGATTGGTTTCGGGATTATCAACTATTTTGCCACAAGCAACATTTGTAACAGAAGAAGCGACCATCGAAAATAAAGTAAGTGAATATTATTGGATCATTGATCCTTTGGACGGAACGACAAATTTTTTACATGGTATTCCACACTTTGCGATAAGTGTCGCTTTAGTTCACAAAGGAAAACCAATCATTGGAATCATTCATGATGTGATGCGTAACGAGTGTTATATTGCGGTAACGCAACAAGGTGCGTTTTTGAATGATAAACGATTGGCGGTAAGTCAGTCAGAAAATATATTACAATCTGTCTTAGGAATGGGTTTTCCATATAGTCAATATACAAGTATGGAAAAAGTAGCAAAATCGCTACAATATTTTTTGTATAACGCAAGAGGTTTACGAAGGATTGGTTCGGCTGCATTAGATTTGGCATATGTCGCTGCTGGTCGTTTAGATGGATTTTATGAAGTTAATTTAAATGCTTGGGACGTTGCAGCTGGTATTTGTATTGTGAAAGAAGCTGGTGGAATTGTTCAAGATTTTTCGGGAAGTGATAATTATCTTTACGGAAAGGAAATCATTGCGACAAATCCCAATATTGCTAAAGAGTTACAAGAGTTGGTTTATCAATTTTATATTCAGACCGAAAAAAATTAATTCGTCATTAATCGTAAAAATCTGGTTGTGCTTCTATTTAGTTATTCTTTCAGTATAAACAATCTTACTTTTATTCAATATTTAAGGCTCTTTATGATTCTATGTGGTTTACAGTAGCGGCGGCTTTAGCTGCCGTATGAGTTTGTGATATTTTCGGCAGCCCCGAGGACTCGGGGCCGTTACTTAGCCTCAAAATATTCAAAACCACGTAAAATCATAAAGAACCATATTTAATAATAATCAAACCATATAAACGGTGAATTTTTTAGAAAACATACGGATTGCATTTGATTCGATTCGCTCCAATTTTTTGAGAGCTGCTTTGACGTTTCTTATTATCGCTGTAGGAATTATGGCTTTAGTTGGTATTTTGACGGCTTTAGATAGCGTTTATGCTTCTTTAAACTCAAACTTATCAAGTATGGGAGCAAATACTTTTAATATTGTTCCCACTGGTCAAGGCATTCGAGGTGGCGGTCCTCGTAATCGTCGCAAGATTGGGAAATCAATCAATTATCGGGAAGCAGTAGAGTTCAAAGAACGCTTAGAGTTTCCTGCGACTGTTTCTGTCTCTGCGATGGGAACAAGCTTGGCGACTGTCCGAAATGGTTTAGAAGAAACCAACCCAAATGTAATTGTATATGGTGCAGATGAATATTATTTAAGTGTCGCTGGTTATAATGTCGAAATGGGTCGTAATTTTACAAATACAGAAATAAATAATGGACAAAGTGTGGCGATAATTGGACAAGATATAGTCAATCTCCTCTTTGAGGAAAGTATGGAAAAAGCACTTAATTCGACTATTTCTATTCGTAATATCAAATATCGAGTGATTGGTATTTTGGAATCAAAAGGTTCTACGATGAGCCAAAGTGGTGATAAAATCGTTATGATTCCGTTATTGAATGTAAAAAGATATTATGGTTCTCAAACAAATTCTTATAACCTAACCGTTGCCGTAAAAGATGCGAAAGATATGGATGCCGCAACAGCTTCTACTATTTCAACTTTCCGAAATATTCGAAAAATTCGTATTGGTGAAAAAAATGACTTCGAAATTCAGAAAAGTGATAGTTTGTTTAACTTATTAGAAGAAAATACCGCAACCTTACGTTTCGCAACAATTATTATCGGTTTGATTACGCTTTTGGGTGCAGCAATTGGTTTAATGAATATTATGTTGGTTTCTGTTACAGAACGTACTCGTGAGATTGGTATTCGGAAGGCTTTAGGTGCGAGTAGCAAAGCGATTTTGTCACAATTCTTAACAGAGGCGGTTGTTATTTGCCAAATAGGCGGACTAATTGGTATTCTTTTAGGGATTTCGATTGGAAATATTGTCTCATTCGCTACTGGTGGTTCGTTCGTTATTCCTTGGTTATGGATGTTTGTTGGTATCGTGATTTGTTTAATCGTTGGATTAATTTCTGGGTTATATCCTGCGATGAAAGCTTCGGAGTTGGATCCAATTGAGGCCTTACGATATGAATAAATCAATTTGCCTACTTCTTACGCCTCAAAACCTCCGTGATTATTCTTCGCTTATTATTCATAATTATATTGAATTATATTGAATTATATTGAATTGATTAAGATAATAAAGGGCTTTCATCTGTTTAAAAACTCAACAGATGAAAGCCCTTTAAGATAATAGATTCTTTGAAAAATTTCTCCGAAAAATCAAAGCAAACTGTGGAACAATAGAATTTTGGAATCTATTAAGATTGTTGATATAAAATCAACACATCAACACATCAACGATTTTAAGTAATTTAGATTTGTTACAGCTTGATTAGATTTCTTGGAGGAATTTTTCAAAGAACCAGCTAAGGAATAGCGAATAAGCGACGCTATGAACTATTTCCTGTATTTCCCCCTTTTGTCCATTGACCTCTTATTCATTTGTCGTCTATCAATCTTCCTCTTCTTCATCTTTTTCATTTTCTTCTGCTTTCCCATCTTCTTCATATCTTTTGGAAAAAGGCTCGATTTCGTTTTTGATTTTTTGAACTGTCCTTTTTTGTCTGTTTTAGTATGCAAATCATTATATGCAGCACACTTTGCTGGTCTTTGGAACAATCCACAAGAAGTTAAAGAGATTGTTAATGTCAGAATTAAAGCTAATATTAATAAACGTTTCATAAGCATTATTTAAAAACTTCATTATACCAATAATGAAATTAGTATAATTTTAATACATATCTAAATTGTACTACATTCAATCATAATTTTTCAAAGATAACCTTTAATCTTTATTTCATCAAAATGGTGGATTTCAGCAGTTTTCAGTCAAAAAACGACAAATATCTTGCTGAAATCTGTTTTTATTGTAAAATAATCGTCTGAAAAAAGTCTAAAATTGTCTGTATACTTTGGTATCATTTGCTTTTGTAGAAAAAGCATCTAAATTTGTGCGGACTCTTTTATAAGATAAAAAATATTTGAATCAATCATTTTAAATCAATTCACATGAATAAAGGAGATTTAATAAACAAAATTGCGGAAGACGCAAGTTTAACAAAAACTCAAGCTACTGAGGCTTTAAACGCTGTTCTTGATGCAGTAACAGACGCTTTAAAATCAGGTGATAAAGTAACGCTTGTTGGGTTTGGTACGTTCTCATTGTCATATCGTGAGGCTCGTACAGGAAGAAACCCTCGTAAACCAAACGAAACTATCGACATTCCTGCAAAGGTTGTTGCTAAGTTTAAGCCAGGTAAAGAGTTAGCTGGTGCTGTAGATAGTGAGGAATTAAGAGCGTCTATGAAAGCAAGTAAAAAGTAAACAGAGTAAACATACAATAAAAGGCTTCTTCTGATTTTGTGAAGAAGCCTTTTTTGTGTTTTAGATGTGTCGAAACGTTTAGAGAATGCTGTTACTATTTATAATAGTTCTCTGAAAAGAAATATTTAAGTATTCGCTCGAATCATAAAAATTTCACCAGTCGGATATTGATTATAAACTGGTAACTTTCCCATAAACGTACCTGTAAAAAACATCCTTTGCTGTTGTAATTCCTCATTAATACGAATCACCAAATCAACATCACCTGATTTAATTGTAGCAATAAAATAATCGTGTTGCTTAAAAAGTTGACCTTTGTACTGTTTTTGTCTGATATTCAATTGTAATTCTTTCTGTCCTTGTTTACGATGAATAATCTCAGCAGGTGTATTATATCCCTTCAAATCATTTTGTCTCCGAAAAACGATTGTCCATTTGTCTACTAAATCATTGGTTGTTGCTTTTCGATTTTCTTTTTTTGATTTTTCAGGTATAACAGGAACGACTCTTATTCCTGTACATCGAACTAAAGTATTAACATAACTTGTTGTTGCAGTAACAATGGCATCTTCTCCTTTTGTAGATAGTATGTCTAAATTTTGTTCATAATGCTTAATAAAAAAGCGGTAATCTTTAATTGGACGAAAGTCCTCTGGTAGTTCTCTATTTCTATTTCTGTGTGCCTTGGTATTTACAAAGTTTGCAATAGTAGAATAAAATTTTCGTTTACTTTGAGTTTTTAAGTTTTCGTCAATACCTGATAAGCTAATTGCGTTTTGAGCAAGGCATACGATGTCCTTTGCGTAATAGTTACGAGAATTTGGCATAATACAGTAATTTTATAAGACTTGTTAATATTAAAATTACACATATATATATATATAAAATCATAATCTATAAAGCAAAACTTCTAACTCCATCTCATTAACACCTAACGAAATAACATTACAAAACACTAATAATCAACACTTTAAATCATTTTTCAATCTCATTGTAACTACAATCACTTCGACTGAATGATTAGGAAATCACATAATTTCTAATGTATATTTGAACTAACAAATTGATTGATAAGCAAAAGTGAATAAATTTAGATAAAATTTTTAACATGAATATATCTTACTCATATTATCTAATCATGCAAACTTAACAATTAAGGGCAACTACAGTAATATAAAGACTTACATGATAATTAATTCCTGATAAAACTTTTTTAATCAACCGTATGTATTTTTTAAAGGAGAAAAATATATTTTATTTAAAGACCGTTAAACACTTGATTATTAAGGATTTATAAATAAACAACGCATTTCGAGAGACTGCATGAATAAATAATTTGTGGCAAGTTATTTTTCGTGCAATCTTCTCACCTCATCTTTGTAGTATCGAAAGCGAAAGAAGTTTACGCTTTGATATTTAAAATATTCTGACCGGTCATTTACAGAATATGTGCATGCACACAAGCAAATTAAATTTATTTATTAACAGCTTGTGTACTTACGAAAATACCAATCTCTAAGTGTTTTGCCACTAAGCATTATTAGGTTGTTCTATCTAAAAGTAAATAGAACAAAGGATTGGAATGAGATGAAGAATCTAATAGGAGATACACGAGCGAAATCTCCAAACAGTTATGCGTTATTTAAAATCAGTATTATTTATTGCTTTAGTATCAGTTTTTGCAGTTCAAGCGAATGCAAGTGTTTTATTACCAACTTCTATTTCTCTAAATGAGGTTGTTCCAGAACATATTATTGAGTTAGTAAGCGAAGGAAGAAGTATTATAGAATTAGTAAGTGAAGGAAGAAATCTTCAAATAACTAATATTGTTGATGAAAATGTTTTTGTGAGTCTAAAGAACTCCGTTAATGATATAGTTTATCAAGATATACTTACAGCGAATACAACAGTGACTTTATCAGCTTTATCATCAGGTAGTTATGAATTAAAAGCAACAACAAACTTAGGTGATATGATGCTCTTTATGATAGAAATCGAATAAGACTTGTTATTTTAAGGAGTCCAATTTTTCAGAGTAATCTGGAATAAGACTCCTTAATTTTTTCACTTAACCATTGTTTATAAACAAGATTAGCTTCTTTTTCTAAATCTACTTCTATTTTTTTTAATACCTGTTGACTTTTACATTTATAAATTTTACGAGTATATTGTATAAATTTATAATCAATATCCTTTCTATTCTCTGGCATAGTTTGTCCTTTTACATATCGTCTAAAACTTTGTAAAGCATTCATCAAAGAGTCTTCATTTTTCAGTTCATAAAAACTACATATCAAAAAACGCCAAATACGAACTCTCAAACCAAAGTCAAATCCTAATGTAACATTATACTCATTGATATGAATAATTTCTACAACCCGTTCGTAATTTTTTTTATAGAAAGCAATAAATATCTCTGTAAAATAATTTGCTTTTCTTATATCTTTTTCATTAATATCCTTTAAATACTTACCTGCATATTCTTGTATCGGTTTAATTTCTCGACTTGATGCAACTAATGATAAAAAATTTGTATACATGTAAATCGGAAGTCGATTATTGTTATATAAAATTTGTTTATCAAATGCTAAATAAACATAACTTTCAATATTATCTAACAAATACTTCTTGTTTCCTTTTGTAGATTGACGATTTGCAAAATTAAATATCAATGAAAAAATCGTTAACTGTCTTTCTCCCGTAATTAAATTATTCTCTATTAAGGTTATTAATTCATTCTTGCAGTAATCAAATTCTTGAGAATTTTTTTCTAAATTTTTTGCTTTCGCTAATAAGATTTCAATTCTACTTTCAGGTGATCGTTCAATTTTTAATTCAATTAAATTAACAACCTCTTCATTAAACATTTTTTGGCGTTGTTCTTTTTCAATTTCCAATACTTCATAATATCTTATGAAATACTCATTGAATAAATATCGTACTTTATTAAATAAATCAATATTATGATTTTCTCGATTCAATTCTTGATACAATTCATAATTCAAATGAAATCGGATAAAATATTGAAATGCTTCCTCCGTTCTATTTTTAGGCTTGATTTCTGAGTCTAATAAACCATCAGTCACTAAATTTTTTAACCGATTTTCAGGAAGACTTTTAACCTTAATGGATTCTCTGAATAACCAATCTTGAATGATTTGATTTTTATCAAGAAATCGCTCAATCATGAATTTTTTAATTCTTAAATACAACCTACTCGCAGTACGATTTAATGATTTAGAATCATCATGAAATAATTTTTTTTGAATATAAATTCTCTCTAAATATTTATGATTCAAATCGCCTTTTCTAATAATTTTTCGGATATGTTCCCATAAAATAAACTCTAATCCATCGGATTTAAAATATTGTCTTTGTAAATATCTATGAAGTGCAAGTTCTTTATTTTGATAATATACAACTAATATTAATGCGACAAGCTTAGTTTCTTTCATTTTTTCCGTACAAACTGATGAGAATATTTTCGATAGTAAAATTAAGCTTAAAATATTGATTTACAACACCTTTAGTTAAATTTTAACATTCAAAAAATCGACACTTTTATGAGACTAATGATTATATTTTGCATTTTAAAAATTCTATAGATATACATATTTTTGATTTACAACAATAAACAATTCCTATCTAATTGCCACAATAGTTGTTTTAAATTGCTCTTAAACAATTCTTCCATATTCATCAAGCCATCTTCATTCCTTAGAAGATGGCTTTAGTTCTTTTCACTTATCTCAAAAAAAAATTACTGTTTTAGGCGTTTTGCAATTAGCTGATTTGCTAATTTTGGATTTGCTTTTCCTCGGGTTTGCTTCATAATTTCACCAATAAATAAACCCATAAATTTCTTTTTCCCTCGCTTCAATGCCTCGAATTTATCAGGATATTTAGCTATAATTCCTTCTAATATCTCTGTGATTTCTTCATCATTATTATCTTGAATTAAGTTCATTTTTTTTGCTAAATCTAATGGATTTTCATTTGGATTTTCTAATAATTTTGGCAATAACTTTTGTTTTGCAGCCAACATATTCACCTTTCCACCATCAATAATTGCAATTAATTTCGCCAATTTAGTAGGCGTTAAAGGCAAGATATCAAAAGTAATTTTATGTTCATTTACATAAGCTTTTAAGCTATTAATCGACCAGTTAGAAGCAGATTTATAATTTTTTGTATGCTGAATAACCTTATAATAATAATCCACTAAATCCTTTTCTTCTGTCAATATCGAAGCATCATATTCAGACAAACCATACATTGTCATCAGTTCTGATTTCAAAACATCAGGTAAAGTTGGCATTGCTGCTTTTATTTCATTCAACAAGTCATCAGAAATAATCACTGGAGACAAATCAGGCTCTGAAAAATAACGATAATCAGGAGCATCTTCTTTGGAACGTAAAGAATAGGTTGTTCCTTTTTCTGTATTGAATCCACGAGTTTCCTGCACAACAGTTTCACCTTTTTCCATCAATCCGATTTGGCGTTTGATTTCATGATTGATTGCTCGTTTAGCATTTCGGACAGAGTTGACGTTTTTTACTTCACATCGGTTATTATATTTCGTTGTACCTTTGAGACGAACAGAAACATTACAATCAAATCGTAATGAACCTTCTTCCATATTTCCATCAGAAATATCCAAGTATTTTACCAACTTCCGTAGCGTATTAATAAAAAAAACAGTCTCCTCCGCAGAACGCAAATCAGGTTCTGTCACAATCTCCAAAAGCGGTACACCAGCACGATTCAAGTCAACCAAAGTATATTTATCATCTAAATCATGAATCGATTTCCCAGCATCTTCTTCCATATGAATATGATGCAAACGAATATTTCTATCACCATTTTCGCCCTTTATCGCTACATTTCCACCGATACAAATCGGTAAATTATCTTGTGTAATTTGATAACCTTTCGGCAAATCCGCATAAAAATAATTCTTACGATCAAAGTAATTCACTTGACTAATCGAGCAATCTAAAGCTAAACCTAACTTCACCGCACTTTCGACTTGCCGCTTATTGATTCGAGGCAAAGTACCAGGATGTGCTAATGAAATTGGACTTGTATGTGCGTTCGGGTTTCCACCAAACATTGCACTATCTGCACAAAATGCTTTTGTTTTTGTATTCAACTGTACATGTACTTCCAAACCAATGACAGCTTCATATTTATTAGAATTTTCCATGATATTCTTTTTTTAGAATTTGTAACAAAGTAACCACATATTCTACAATTCTTATAAAGATTCTTTCAAATATTTAGACTATGAAAATTGAACCTTTCGTTATTTTATAAATTAATAATGCGAACCAAATTGTATTTTAAGAAAAAACTGTAATTTCATCGCTTCAAAGCAAATCAATAATTTAGATGACAAAGCTCACACTACAAGAAAAAGCAGAAAATTACATTAGTGACCTATTTTTGGAAGCAAATACTTCAGGGCTTTTTTATCACGATTTCAACCACACATTAAGCGTTGTAAAAGCGGTTGATACGATTGCAAAAGCAATCAGTCTATCTGATAAGGAAAGAGAAATATTAATAGTTGCGGCTTGGTTTCATGATATCGGCTATCTGTATACTCGAACAGAACACGAAGCCTTTAGTATCAAAATCACTAAACAAGCTTTGAATCCCAATCATTCATCACTTATTAAACCTGTTACGACTTGTATTGCTGCTACAAAAGTTGGGGAAAAACCTCAAACTTATTTAGCCGCTTTACTCAAAGATGCAGATATTGCTTTTGGTTCAGCTTATGATTTTCTTAAAACTAATAATGCTTATAGAGAAGAATTGAGAATCTCAGAAAACAAAATATTTGATGATACGACTTGGCGAACGATGTCTTTAAATTTTTTAAAAAACGTTGTTTTCTTCTCTGATTATGGTAAAACATATTTCGCTCCTTTAGTCGCTAATAACTTAAAAAAATATCAAACATCAGAATAACAGAAAGCTTTTATATTTTAAAATTCATGCTAAATAGTTAATTAATTTATTAAATTCTTAACAAAAAACGCTAAAAACTAAATTTTTTCTAAAAAAGCATCTTTTTAAAAACTTTAATTTGGAATTATAAGTTTTATCCACATATCTTTGCATTATCAAATCACGCCACATAAGTGTGTGATTGATTTATACAGAAGAGGTGAGAGAACAGGCTCGAAGATCCTCTGGCAACCCTGCAACTTAAAGAAAGTTTGCCGCAGAAGGTGCTAATTCCTGCCCGATATTGGGAACTATAAGTTAATTACAAAATTAATTATGACGACTTTTATTCCAACAAACTCAGGCGTACTTACTCAAAACTTTACAAGTTTCTCCCGAATACTCGGGACTACAATTTCTAATCAAACAATTAAGCATTGTTGCTGTCGAATGTGTTGCTGCTGTTGTAGCTAATCATCACATTTTCGACTAATTTTTCTATTACAAACCTTGTCGGATAATAATTTATAGCTTTCGCTAAATGGCTTTGTCATGTTCATTCGTTTGTAATTTTTCTAAAAAATCAAGTTCGGAAATTCTAAAAAACAAAGCGTAACCTCGCTATGTCTATTTGTTTGAGTACATACTTACAAATTGATAATCAGGAGTTTACGTAATAGATAAATTATATATTTTTTTCAATCAAATTAGTCAAAGGTGTGCCTTTGCTCTACAAATTAAAAAAATCATGGCTTTAGATAACTTAAAATTTGAAACGTTACAATTGCATGCAGGACACGAACCAGATTCAGCTACGAACTCTCGTGCCGTTCCGATTTATCAAACTTCATCATTTACATTCAATAGTTCTGAACACGCAGCAAATCTATTTGGATTAAAGGAATTTGGGAATATTTATACTCGAATTATGAATCCAACAACGGACGTTTTAGAAAAAAGAATCGCAGCGTTAGAAGGTGGCGTTGCAGCATTGGCAACAGCTTCTGGACAATCTGCTCAATTTATCGCATTGAATAATATTTTGAGTGCAGGCGATAATTTCGTTTCGACTTCGTACTTGTACGGTGGAACATATAATCAATTCAAAGTAGCTTTCAAGCGTTTGGGAATTGAAGCGAGATTTGTTGGTGGTGATTCGCCAGAAGGATTCGAAGCGTTGATTGATGAAAATACGAAAGCCTTGTATTTGGAAACAATTGGAAATCCTCGTTTCAATGTTCCTGACTTTGAGAAAATTGCAGCGGTTGCTAAAAAACACGACATTCCGTTGGTTGTCGATAACACATTTGGTGCAGCAGGTTTCTTGTTCCGACCATTAGAACACGGAGCAAATGTCGTGACGGCTTCATTGACAAAATGGATTGGCGGACATGGAAATAGTATTGGTGGAATCATCGTTGATGGCGGAAATTTCAACTGGGGAAATGGTAAATATCCACAATTCTCAGAACCAGCAGAAGGTTACAATGGCTTGAATTTTTGGGAAGTTTTCGGTTCAGAAGGGCCTTTTGGAAATATTGCTTTTGCGATTCGTGCAAGAGTTGAAGGATTGCGTGACTTCGGTGCTGCGTTGAGTCCGTTCAATGCGTTTTTAATCATTCAAGGTTTAGAAACGTTATCACTTCGTGTCGAAAGAACGGTTCAAAATACATTGGCTTTAGCTAAATGGTTGGAAACTCGTGAAGAAGTTGTTTTTGTGAATTATCCAGGATTGGAAAGTAGTCCGTATCACGATTTGGCTAATAAATATTTGAAAAATGGTTTTGGTGGCGTGTTGACATTCAAGGTAAAAGGCAAAAAAGAAAACGCTGATAAATTTGTCGAAAGTGTCAAAATCGCAAGTCATTTAGCCAATATTGGTGACTCAAAAACGCTAATCATTCATCCGTCAAGTACAACTCACGAACAATTGAGTTTGGAAGAACAAAAGGCTTCTGGTGTTGTGCCAGGTTTATTGCGTTTGTCTGTTGGTATTGAACACATTGATGATTTGAAAGCAGATTTGGAACAAGCTTTTGCAGCGGTTTATGAAAATACTGCTGTCGCAGTTTAATGAGTTGCGAGTTACAGGTTACGAGTTTGACAAATTGACACCAGATTTAATCTTAATAAAAGCTGTCGTTGATTCGTCAAACTCGAAACACGCAACTCGAAACACGCAACACAAAACATGAAAACTTACAAATACAACGCATCTTTCCAGTTAGAATTAGGCGATGAATTGCCTTATGTGGAAGTTGCATATCATACTTACGGAAAATTAAATAAGGACAAAAGTAATGTCATTTGGGTTTGTCATGCATTGACGGCAAACTCTGATGTATTCGATTGGTGGTCAGGATTGTTTGGTGACAATGATTACTTCAATCCAAATGAACATTTTATCGTTTGTGCGAATATTTTGACATCTTGTTATGGTTCGACTTCGCCTTTACAAACGGTTAGAAGTAAGCAATATCATAAATTTCCGATTGTTACCGTTCGAGATATGGTGAATGCTCACAAGTTATTACAGAAGCATTTGGGAATCGAAAAAATTCATACCATTATTGGCGGTTCAATGGGCGGACAGCAAGCTTTAGAATGGAATGTGCAAGAACCAGATTTGTTTAAAAACTTGATTATTGTAGCGACGAATGCGAAACATTCTCCTTGGGGAATTGCCTTCAATGAATCGCAACGAATGGCTATTGAAACCGATGCAACTTGGCAACTGTCGACGCCAAAAGCTGGTATTCAAGGTATGAAAGCAGCTCGTTCGATGGCATTGATTTCGTATCGTTCGTATTTTGCTTATAGCAAAACACAACACGAAATTGATAATAATAAAGTCGATGATTATAAGGCAATTTCTTATCAAAAATATCAAGGTGAAAAGTTAGCAAAACGCTTTAATGCTTTTTCATATTACCGATTATCAGAAGCGATGGATTCGCATAATTTAGGTCGAAATAGAGAAAGTATCGAAGCTGCTTTGAATCAAATCACCGCTCGAACTTTATCAATCGGTATTAGTTCTGATGGATTATTTCCGCCTTCGGAGCAACGCTTTATTGCAAAACATATTAAGAATAGTCGTTTTGTGGAAATTGATAGTTTTTATGGTCACGATGGGTTTTTAGTGGAAACGGAGAAATTGACGGAGATAATTGGGAATTTTTTTGAGCAGGAAGTTGGTGATATTAAGAGAATAGAATTAGCGGAATTGAGAGCTTAAAAGTTAAAAATTCCGTCATTCCGAACTTGATTCGGAATCTCCTAAATATTAAAGACGAAAACTTGAACTAAGTGATTGTCAAAACTTATAGTTTCCTAATGTTAAAATCATACTTCACCATCAAACCAACATTCCACAAAGTCAAATTCTTTAGACTTATCCAAATGTTGGTTTGATAGTGAAATAATCGTTCAAGAATAGTTGGAAAATAGGTTTTGATTTGAGCATCTGAAAAATAGATAACTTAAAAATTTGGGAGATTCCGACCTTCGTCGGAATGACGAAAAATATTAAAATAAACACAAAAATATGGCAACTACAAACGTCCTAAACGACATTAAAAATAAACACGCATCAACTTCAAAAACATTAAAAATTGGTTTATTTGGCTTTGGCTGTGTTGGTCAAGGCATTTTTGAGTTATTAGAACAATCGCAAGATATTAATTCGGAAATTGTAAAAATTGGAATCAAGAATGTTGATAAAAAGCGGTCGATTGATGCTCATTTTTTTACGAATAATACAACCGAAATCTTATATGATTCGAGTATTGATGTTATCATCGAATTGATTGATGATGCGGAAGTTGCTTATGATATTGTGACAACTGCAATGCGAGAAGGGAAAGCGGTTATTTCTGCGAATAAAAAACTGATTGCGAATCACTTAACTGAATTGTTAGCGTTACAAAAACAGTTTAATGTTCCTTTTTTGTACGAAGCATCGGTTTGTGGAAGTATTCCGATTATTCGTAATTTGGAGGAATATTACAACACGGATTATTTGAGTAGTATCGAAACGATTTGTAATGGAACAACCAATTATATTTTGACAAAAACGGCTGCCGAAGGTTTGACCTATAATCGTGCTTTGAAACAAGCTCAAGATTTAGGATTTGCGGAAAGTGATCCGACGCTTGATGTTCAGGGTTTTGATGCAAAATTTAAGTCGATTATTTTGGCATTACATGCTTTTGGTACAATTCTAAAACCAGAAGAAGTTTTGAATTATGGCATTCATAATTTGAATATTGCGGACACATTATTCGCACAGGAAAATAATTATAAAATAAAATTATTAGGAAAAATCTACCGAAAAAATGAGGAATTAATCGCTTATGTTGCACCACATTTTGTAGATAGTTCACATGAGTTTTATAATGTGAATAATGAATTTAATGCCGTTCAAGTCGCTGCACAATTCGCTGAAAAACAAACGTTTATCGGTAAAGGTGCAGGAAGTTATCCGACAGCTTCGGCGGTTTTATCAGATTTGGCAGCGTTGCGTTATGATTATAATTACGAATATAAAAACGTTGGACAAGCATTGGATTACAATCCAAAATCATTGCATAAAGTCTATTTTCGATATACAAACCCTTCGGATTTGATTGGTTTGAATTTTACGAATATTACAAAACAACACGCTGGTCACGAGTTGAATTTTATCATTGGAGAGATTAGTTTGGAGGATTTGATTTTGGCGAATTTGAATGAACGAGAATCGGTGTTTTTGGCGTTTTTTTAGAAAAATTACAACTACATTTCAATAGTACATATTAGACTTTATTCTAAATAATTTCGTATCAAGTTGTATTATCTTTTATTACTACTCTTTCCACGAGGTTTCGGGAAAGGCTGTTGACGAAATATTCCTGTAGCTAAGGCTACACTCCGTTTTGTTAGTTTATTACAATTGTTATCAAAACCTCAATTAGTAATAAAACCTTAATTCCCATTCATTACTAAATCATTTTAGAATAAAGTCTATTTGTGTTTCACTGATATTGAATTTAAAAATAAAGATGTTAAGTTTAAGTTTAGTCGAAACACAAAATACTCCTGTTATTATATTATAAACTACATTTTTGATTATTTATAATAAAACCTTTATTTTTCCCAAAACGTTTTTTATAAAAAATCAACTATGAAACAATCAATATTATTACTTCTTATAATCATTCCGCCATTATTTATCAATGCACAAACGCATCCGACTGCACCGTTTTATCATGGTGTTGCTTCTGGTGATCCGTTGACGGATGCTGTGATTATTTGGACTCGTGCCGTTCCTATCAATACAAATCAGGAAACCGTTATTGGAAAATGGTTTATGTCTACGGATAAAAATATGAAAAACGTCGTTCAAACTGGCGATTTCAAAACGGATGCCTCAAAAGATTATACGATAAAAATTGATGTTCAAAACTTAGAATCAAATACGTATTACTATTATCAATTTGAAACATTAGGAAAGAAATCAATTATTGGGCGAACGAAAACTGCTCCGAAGTCGAATGATAGCAATCATTTACGCTTTGCTGTTGTCTCTTGCAATAATTATCAACATGGCTATTTTAATGCTTTTCGAGCGATAGCAAATCAAACGGATTTGGATGCTGTTGTTCATCTGGGCGATTATATTTATGAAACTGGAGAAGGCGTTTATGCAGACGAAAAATTGAATCGAAATGTTTCTCCTTTGCACGAAATTCTTGATTTGAAAGATTACAGAATGCGTTATGGTCAATATCGTTTAGATGCCGATTTTATCAAAATTCATCAGCAACATCCATTTATTTGTATTTGGGACGATCATGAGATTGCAAATGATTCTTATAAAGATGGTGCTCAAAATCATCAGAAAAATGAAGGCGATTGGGAAGCCAGAAAAGCGGCTGCCAAACAAGCGTATTTTGAATGGTTACCAATACGAAATCATCCTGAAAAAAAAATCAATCGAATCTTAAAGTATGGTGAATTAGCCGATTTGATTATGCTTGATACTCGAATCGAAGCCCGAGAAAAAAAACCAACGAATATGTATGACGCTAATTATATGGATTCATCTCGTGTCATGTTAGGCAAACAACAACGAGAATGGCTTTTTGAGGCGTTGGATAATTCTACGGCAAAATGGAAATTAATTGGTCAACAAGTGATTTTTTCAGAGTTAGTTGTTGGTTGGGCGAATCCTTTGGATAGGTTGAAAACCGAGAATATTTTGTTAGATATTTGGGACGGTTATCCAGTCGAACGTCAGAAAATCATGGATTATTTGACGCAAAAAGAAATGAAAAACGTAGTTTTTTTAACTGGTGATTTTCATTCTGCATTTGCATTCGAGGTAACCGCAAATCCAACATTATCAACAACTTACAACTCTGAGACAAGTGAAGGTGCAGTTGCAGTTGAGTTTGTTGTACCAAGTATTTCGTCTGCCAATTTTGATGAATATACGTCTCGTTATCGTAGTCGAAAATTTGAAGAATGTTTGAATAAACCTTGTGGTGGTTTTCCCTTTTTTAATAAAACAAATCCGAATCCACATATTAAATACACCGATTTGGATAGACATGGATTCATCATTTTAGATGTAACAGAAAAGGCTGTTCAATCTAATTTTTATTATATCAATCGAAAAGATAAAATAGATAACGACTATTATTTTGATGCGGCTTTGAAAGTTAATGATGGTTCTTATCATTTGGAATTTGCATCAGAAAATCAACCAAAAACAATAGATAATCAAGTATCAACAATAGAAAATACTCGGCATGAACCGATTATTAGCGGTATTTATCAGACCGAAACCGATATTTTCATACAATTACATTCAAGTCAACGAAGCGATATTTCCAATATTTATATTGTTGATGATAAGAATAATGTCATCAAACATTACAATAATAACTTTGGTGAGAATAGAACAATTTATACTTTATCTTTCTCAAAATCTAATTTACCAAAAGGCAAATATGGTTTGACACTCAATAAGCCAACTTTGGGGAATTTGGATAAATTCTTTTTTGAGATTCAGTAAGAGAAAATAAAATTGTTTATCAAAATTATCTAAAATATGGCACTGAATCCTGTCCGATTGTTCATTCGCAAAATGAACTAAAAACAACAACAAAATGGTTAGTAGATTTTTCATATTGGAATAACGGATTGGAAATTTGAAAAGTTTGAGTTTTAGATTCATTCCTTATTCAAAATTGGTAACTAAAATCATTTATAATTCATAATTTATAATTCAAAAACAGTATTTTTGCGACATGCAAACACAAGAAAAATCTCCGAGTAATCGGGACAAGCTAAAAATTTACAATAGTTTAAGTCGAAGTAAAGAGACATTTAAGTCGATTCATGAAAACCGAGTTGGAATGTACGTTTGTGGCCCAACGGTTTACAGCGATGTACATTTAGGAAACTGTCGTACATTTACGGGTTTTGACTTGATTTATCGTTACTTGACGCACTTAGGATATAAAGTTCGCTATGTTCGCAATATTACTGATGTTGGGCATTTGGAGAACGATGAGGACATGACTGGTGAAGATAAAATTGCTAAAAAAGCAAGACTTGAACAAATAGAACCGATGGAAATCGTACAACGTTACACCAAAGGTTTTCATAAAGTCATGGCTCAATTAAATAATAATCCGCCAAGTATCGAACCTTCGGCAACTGGTCACATTATTGAGCAAATCGAAATGGTTCAAAAGATTTTGGACAATGGTTATGCTTATGAGCGCAATGGTTCAGTTTATTTTAAAACGGTTCAATTTGCTGAAAAGCACGAGGAATACGGACAAATTTCTGGTAAGAAATTAGACGATTTACGTGTCGAAACTCGTGACTTAAAGGCTCAAAGTGAGAAAGATCATCCATCAGATTTTGCGATTTGGATGAATGCGAATGAAAGTCATATCATGCGTTGGAACTCACCTTGGGGAATTGGTTTCCCAGGTTGGCATTTGGAATGTTCGGCGATGAGTACGAAATATTTGGGCGAACATTTTGACATTCATGGTGGCGGATTGGATTTACAATTTCCACATCACGAAAACGAAGTGGCTCAAAATATCGGTTGTTGTGGAACTGCACCTGCAAACTATTGGCTACACACGAATATGTTGACTTTTGAAGGCACAAAAATGTCGAAAAGTTTAGGCAATTCGATTTTACCTGATGAGTTATTTACAGGTGAACATGATTTGTTATCACAGGCTTATAGTCCAATGACATTGCGTTTCTTTTTCTTGAGAACGCATTATCGTAGCGTTTGTGATTTTTCTGATAAAGGCTTGAAAGATGCGGAAAAAGGATTTCAAAGATTGATGGCAGCGAATAAAGCGTTGCAAGATTTGGAATACATTGGCAAGGAAAAAATCAAAGATGAAGACAAAATTATCAATGGTTTGATTGAGGATATGTCAACGCATATGAATGATGATTTTAATACGCCACGAGTTTTGGCAACTATGTTTGAATTGGTAGCAAAAGTCAATGCGTTTAAAAATCGTCAGTTGAAAATCAATAGCATCAGCAAAATAACTTTGGAACGTTTACAAACGACTTTCAAATCGTTTATTGAAGATGTTTTTGGCTTACAAGTCGAAGAAGCGAATAACGACGAAGTGATGGATAATGTTTTAAATATTTTGATTGAAATGCGAAAAGCGGCTCGTGCGAATAAAGATTGGGCAATGTCTGATAAAATTCGTGATGAGTTGATGGCTGCTGGAATTCAGTTGAAAGATGGAAAAGATGGAACGAGCTGGAGTTTAGTTTAATTTTTGAAACACATAGGAACATAGAACACATAGTTTTTATTAATTTTGAACCTGTTAGTGAGATTTTCTTTGAAAATTGCTGTCTAACAGGTTTTGTTTTTTATAACTTAGCTTGAAAATTCAATAAAATCTTTTCAATATGATTGAAGAAATCCGCATTAAAAATTTTAAGTCGGTTCAAAAACTAAAATTTGAACTCGGACGTATCAATGTCATTATTGGTGCGAATGGTAGCGGAAAAAGTAATCTGTTGGAAGCGATTACGATGGGAAGTATTGGACTTTCTGACAAAGTAGATTTGGCATTATTGAATTTGAGAGGTGTTCGTGTGACTGATTCTGTTTATATGCGTTCTGCTTTTAAAAAAGAAAATACAGAGAAAGATGTGGAAATTGATTTTAAAATAAATAAAAAAGGATTAAACTTCAAATTTTACCACAATAACAAACCGTTTTCTAAGTGGATGATTAAACTTAAAATACCTACACTTAAAGGTAAAACATTTATGGATAGTACTGATGGTGAAAATATTGTTATTGATGCTATAAATTTTTTTAGAGGTCATCCTGATACTAAGCAGTTTACCATTAATTCAAAAGAAGAATTATCTTTAAAAGATTTCCTAATCTACGCACCCGAAAACCTACAACTCCGAAATTTTCATTCAGAAACACAAGTAGAACCGTTAGGAACACATGGCGAAGGTTTGTTTCGATTATTGCAAGTCATTGCACATGAAAAACCTGAGCATCTGAAAGTTATTCGGGAGAAAATGCAGTTGATGGATTGGTTTGAGGATTTGGATATTCCGACTAATTTATTTGCAACAGAACGAAGATTGCGTGTAAAAGATAGGTTTTTAGCAGAAGATTTGGCGTATTTTGACCAACGAAGTGCGAATGAAGGTTTTTTGTATTTGTTGTTTTATGTTACGCTTTTTGTGAGCGATTATACACCAAAATTCTTTGCAATTGATAATTTAGATAATGCATTGAATCCGAAATTGTGTCGAAAGTTGATGACAATTTTGGTAGAATTAGCGAAAAAATTTGATAAGCAAGTGATTTTCACGACACATAATCCTGCGGTTTTAGATGGCTTAAATTTGAATGATGACGAACAACGATTATTTATTATTCAAAGAAATCTTGATGGACACACAAAAATCAATCGAGTTAAGAAAAAATCGGAATTGAATGGTTCTTCTGTTCGTTTGTCTGAACAGTTTTTGAGAGGTTATTTGGGCGGTTTGCCGAAGCATTTTTGATTGAATTATGAATTATTGACGTTCTAACGTAGTAATTTTGTTTATAATGTTTCAATTCAAAACGATAAATAATTTATATTTCATCATTTATAATTTAAAATAATGGCTCGTTTCGGTTTAATCACAGAAGGTATTACTGACCAAATTGTAATTGAATATATTTTGGCTGGATTTTATAATTCCGCAGATATTCAAGTCGATGCATTGCAACCTTTACGTGATGAAACAGATGAAAACTTGGCACAAAATTCAGGGAACTGGCATAAGGTTTTTGAATATTGTCAAGCGAAAGAGTTTGAAGAAGCATTAGAAGAAAATGGAAATGAATATTTTTTGATTATTCAGATTGATACCGACATTTTTGATGGAGAAAGTGTTGGCGATAAATATCAAGTTCAAATTAGAAACGAACAAAATCAATATTTATCAACAGAAGTAATTATTAAAAACACAGTTGATAAATTCATAGAATTAATTGGAAAGCAAATTTATACAAAATACCAAAATCAGATTATTTTTGCAATTTCCGTTCAATCAATTGAATGTTGGCTTTTGCCAATTTATTATACAAACAAAAAGAAATCAGAAGAAGCAAACTGTTTGAATAAGCTCAATCAGGAATTAAGAAAGCAAGAAAAATTTACGATTTCAAAAAAGAATCCAACGTATTATCGTGAAATTGCTAAGAAATATCGAAAAGCTAAAACCTTAAAAATTGGTTATTCTAATCAAGTTTCATTTGAGGTTTTTATCAATGATTTAATACAACGAAATATAGTAATTGAACAAGAAGACGATTGGTAAACAACACAAGCTACAAAACACAACAAATGAGTGTACTTTCAAAAACAGCCTCTTACGCCAAAGTAGGTTTCAAATTCGTGATGCGAATTGTCTTACCTTTTACCTCAGGTATTTTATATCGAAGTTATTTAGCAATTATAACTTTCCTTTTTTCCTTATTTTGTTGATGGTATTAACCTAATGTCAATTCATTAAAATTAACAACTACTTTCCAACTTCTGATGGATTTTTTCCGTAATGTTGTTTAAAAGCATAAGAGAAATATGCCAAACTACGAAAGCCCGTTTTTGTCGCAATATCACTGGCAGAACCAGCTTTTTGTTCTAATAATTGATATGCATATTCTAATCGAAATGTACGAATATATTCATTGGCAGAAAATCCAGTTATCTTTTTAATTTTTCGTTGAAAGGTAGATTTTCCTAAAAACATAGTTTTCGCCAATTGCTCCACCGTTAAATTAGTATCAGCTAAACATTCTAACATTTTAGACTTCAAATCCTCCACAAAAATATTTTCTTTAGAATCAACTTTTATCGGATTAATTAAAGTTGCTTTAGCTTGTTTCGGATAGATTTTAATCAAATTTTGAACCTTGAAAAGTAATTCTTTGGTGTCAAATGGTTTGGTGATATAATCATTCGCTCCGTATTCCAAACCTTTATATTTAGCATCTTGCAACGTATTTGCAGTCACCATAATGACTGGCGTAATTTCCGTTTGTGGATTTTCTTTGATGCGTTTCAAAAACTCAAATCCATCCATTTCAGGCATCATCACATCTGAAACAATGATATTTGGTGCGATTTCATCTAACAACTTTAAGGCTTCAACGCCATTTGTTGCTGTGATGACTTCAAAGCCTTTGAACTCAAAAATATCAACTAAGGTTTCCCTAAGATTTTTATCATCTTCTAAAAGTAGTATTGTATTGCTCATTTTTTTAGTTTAAGTAGTTTGATGGTTTGAGTAGTTTCAGTAATTTTGTAACAATGTAGAACTATTGAAACTACAAAGTTACTTAAATCCCGAGGTTTCGGGACAGGCTACAAAACTAATACAATGAAAATAATTATTATTAATGGCCCAAATCTCAATCTTTTGGGCAAAAGACAACCAGAAATTTACGGTTCTCAGACTTTTAAAGATTTTTTTAAAACATTAAAATCAAATTTTCAAAGCCTTGATTTAGAATATTTTCAATCGAATCATGAAGGCGAGTTGATTGATAAACTGCATGAAGTCGGTTTTTCTTATGATGGAATTATCGTCAATTTCGGTGCTTATACACATACTTCGATTGCGTTAATGGATGCGATTTCGAGTATCGAAACACCAGTTGTCGAAGTTCATATTTCAAATATTCACGCAAGAGAAAGTTTCCGTTTGCACTCTTATACTGGAACTGTTGCAAAAGGGGTGATTACTGGTTTAGGATTGAAAGGTTATGAGTTAGCATTGATGTATTTTACAAAGTAATATCGTAGTTCAGTTCAATAATAATATTGAATGATTCTAATTTTTTAAAAACCGTATTCATACTACGACGAGTTTCTAACTCTCCTAAATCTGCCGATGATTTAAATATTGTACGAATGTCTTTATCGTTTTTGGTTTTAAAATAATTTTATCAATATGATTGCCTTCGATAGATTTATTAATCAAAGCACCTCCTTCAATTTGATAAAAGTATTGAAACACTAATTTTTCACCAATTACAACGACTGAAAATTTATTTTGAAGGTCAAAAACATCAATAAAAATCGTTTTATTTGTCCTTGCTTTAATTTTAATATTTGTCAAAAAATCAATTGTTGAAAAATTCTTAGATTTGTAAGTAATGACTTCCGTTTTATCCGACAATTGGCAATTATCATAAAATTCCAAATTCATTAGTTCTTGAATTACATCTATTAAAATTGGCAAATCGACAGCGTTTTCCAGTAGAATTGTTTCGTTTAAAATATTTACGGTTGTTTTATTTTCTTCCACTTGAATTTTCAAATCCAAATAATCTTCATCATCAATAAGAACCGTTCGATTATCTTTATCTTTTTCATAAATATACATAATCCGCTTCTCGTCAATAAGAATTCGTTCTAATTTAGATTTATCAACTGTTGGAAAAAAATAGCCAATATTGCATAACCAACAAACGACGTGATTAAAAGTATATAAAACGGAACTGATGAAATCATCTGATACATTAGTAAAGAACCTAATATTAACATGACAAAAACACGCAATAACCACGATAAATCACTTTTAGAAACTAACATCTGTTTTTGATTTGCCAAAACTTGTATTTCTCCTGCAACTGTTCGACTAACTTGAGATTTGTATGATGTTGGTTTATTCATTTTTTAATAAATCCAATAATTCTTATTTGACTAAGAAAATGGAAATCTGTGTTCAAATTTATTTTTCTAATTTTGGAATAACCAGATTACTTTATAAAGCTATGAAAAATAAGGATAAACGAATCAAAAAAATTATGTATTTGATTCATTTACTTTATTTATAGTTATAGCTATATTTCGTTGATAACTTTTATTAAAGAAATAAGCAACAATGAATTGACAAAAAAACGTTAAATTAGTGATTGAATATTTAATTAAAACTGTTGAAAAAACTTTAACTAAACTATTTCAAACATTGAATAAACAAACTGTATTTAAAATTGGTTTTTGGTCGTTATTCCTATTTGGTTCTATAACTTTAGTAAGTTGTCGCCCACAACAAACAACTACTGGTAGTAAAAAACCCAAAACAGATGTTAAAGAGACTCGTACTTTTTGGAAGGTACGAGGCACAGTAGAAATCAAAGAAAACCCAAATTACACCAGCGTATTTCAAAAAGCAATCAAAAAGCGTCGTCCGATTTTTATTAGTTTTTACTCCAACTGGTGCGAGGTTTGTCCGCATATGAATGAAGAAATGATAAAAAAACAACCGATTATTGGTTATTTAGAAGACGAATTTGTGAGTTTTTTGGTAAATGCAGAAACGACTGAAGGTTACAAATTAGCAACGGAATATAGTATTGCAGCGTATCCAACTATTCTATTTCTTAATTCTGAAGGAGAAGAAATTAGTCGATATATTGGTTTGGCGGATGACTACAAAGTGATGCAAATGGCAAAATCAGCGGTATTAGCAGAAGATAAATTTCAAAAGCTGAAAGAAAAACAAAATAAAAAGTAACACATTGTTATAATTGATTGGCAAGGATTTTGAAAATTGTATAATGAACACAAACACTATTTATAAATATATAACAAAAACACTATGAAACGATTATCTTTTTTAATGACAATGGCTGTTTTGCTATTTGTTGCCAGTTGTACGCCTTCAGGATCAGCGAATAAACCGAAAGAAAAGGTTGGAATTAAGTTCGTGGAAGGAAAAACGTATGAAGCAATTTTGGCGAAAGCCCAACAACAAGGAAAACCTGTATTAATTGATTTTTATACAACTTGGTGTGCGCCGTGCAAATGGTTAGAACAAGATGTTTTTGCCATTCCTCACGTATCAGAATATTACAATCAAAATGTGATTAATTATAAAGTAAATGCCGAAGATTTTGACGGTGTTGCTTTGGCTCAACAATATGAAGGTGGTGCTTATCCAACATTAGTTTATATCACTCAAGATGGCGATTTTATCCGTAAACATGAAGGTACAACAACGGCTTCGAGCTTTATGGAATGGGGAAAAGAGGCTGTTGTGCAGAATAATAGAGTGAGGTAAAAAACGGTCAACGGACGCTTCGCTTGACGAAAGAAAAATAAAAACTATACAACAAAAAAAGTCGAGTAAATCCTCGACTTTTTTTGTTGTAAGTTATTGATAATCAGACCTGACAGGTTTTGAAAACTTACCGTACCCATATTAGGAAAAGTTGAAATTATGGTGTCATAGCTACGCTATTTTGTAGCATAATGACCATGATTTTCTACAGACAGCACCAGAGCTAACGCTCTTATTACATTAATTTTCTATCAAAATACGATAAAAGAGCGTTAGCTCTGGTGCTGTCTGTAGAAAATGGTATCCTAAGATCTACAGAGTAGCGTAGCTACGACACCATTTATCAATCATTTTCCATAATATTTTTATAAAAATTTACCATTGCCCATCTGTATAGGTACGGTAGGTTTTGAAAACCTGTCAGGTCTTTACGAATATACCTTACTCATTTTCCGCTTCCAACTCATTCTTATTCATCAAATCCACATTAATCAATAAAGCTAAATTAATAAAGAAAAATGCACCGACTTTGGCGGATTCTAACAAATCATTAATTAATAAAAAGGCGTAAATAATTATCATAGATAATAAAATCGCCATGACAAGATTGCGACGCATTTTATTATCGGGTTTGGTTTCGTGATAGATTTGTTCGCCTTTAATGAGAATACCGAAGGCAAAAACTAAAAAGATAATCAAGCCAGGAAAACCTTGCTCGATTGCGGTCATTAGATAATAGTTGTGAACTCCTGATTTATCAATATTATTACTTACATAAGTTCGGAATAAACCAACAGAATGACCTTTGTAGAAGTTGTAGAAGTTTCCTGGACCAAAACCTGTAATCGGTCGTTCGTCCAACATGTGATAACCTGCAACCCAACGATAAACACGTTCCATGGTAGAAACATCTTCAAATTTAGTCGTTGCACTCATCAAGTCATCAAACTCGTAATGCGAAATTGCTTTGTGATAATCTGGAGCGTAATCAATGTATTTATTATTGTTCGTTACATACATGATTCCTAATATTGCCATAATAATTGCTGCACCAATTGCATACTTTGTTAAGCGTAAGCGAATAATAAAAAATGCTCCAAAGGCAATACCTAAAGCGGCATAAGCTGCTCGCGTATAAGATAATTGAATCGCAATAAGGAATAATCCCGCACTTCCTAAAATGATAAACCATTGTAGTGAAAAGCGTTTGTACCAAAACAGTGCAAAGACAACAAATGGAAAAAACAGTGTCAATATTGCTGCATAATTCACATGATTTCGATAGAAAGGCGACATCGCTTCGTTGACATATTCAAACGAAAAGAAATAGGCTTTGAATTGATATAAAACCCAAACGACTCCGATTAAATTTGGAATTAGTATAATCCAAAATAATGTTTTTACTTGTTTCTCGGTTCGGTTTAATTGTCCTGTTAGGAATACAAAAACAGTGATATACCATGTTTTTGCTAAGAATTGCTTGAATGAAACCATGAAATTTGCCGAAAAAACGGTGGCAAATAACATCCAGAAATAATATAAACCTAAGAGCCAAACTAATGGATGTCGATAAAAATGGAAATTATCGTTTTTCTTCACAATCACTTGTATGAAAAATATCAACATCAAGCCAACAACCAGCGGTTCGGTTGGTAAATCTGTTCCCAGACTTCCTAACTGAACTTCGATGGATAGCGGAACAAAAAACATCAACAAATAGTAAATAAATCGAAAATCTACGATTACTAAATAAAAGAAAATCACAGCAAATGGAATTGCCATTAAATACAATACATCCGTTACGATTGCCGAAAAAATCGACAATAGTGATAATGCTGCAAAAAACCAGAATAGCTTTTCGCTTAGTGCATTTTCTTTACTTAGTGATATGTTGAAAAGTTTGCTCAAGGTGAATTGTTAATTGTTAATTGTTAATTACTATTCAATAGTAATTAACAATTAACAGTTAATAATTAACAATTAATCAGAAAGGATTTCGTTCCATTTTACATCGCTGTAACGATCAAGTAACAATATTGCCATCAATGCTAAAATAAAAGCAACGAAAGTAGAACCAATAACGATTAACCAACGAACTGGATAAGACTTTACAACTGGTGTATAAGCTTGTTCGACGGTATAAATTGATGGAATATTTGACTCCGCAACTGATTTGTAGCGACGATAGATTTCTCGTTGTTCAGCTACTTCTTCAGAATAGCTTTCTAAAAACTGCTCAATGAAAAGGATTTTTTCACGACCTTCATTGAAGGTACTTAAATTGAATCCTTCGCCTGTACCTGAGAAAGCAGATAATTGTCCTGAAAATTCTCGAACTCGACCTTCTAAAACTCGTACAGAATCTCGTTGACCAATATCTTTATAATATTTCAAGCCACTTCTTGCACCTGCTAATTTTGATTGTAATTTTGGGATTGTTTGAGATACAAATTCTCCTTGAGCCTTGATGTCATAAATACCATATTGTTGGCGAAGATTTGATAAACTATCTTTCATCAATTTCAAATAAGTATCTTTTCCATTCAACTCTTTTTCATACATCTTGACCGTTGAAAGTTGATTTCCTTTCATCAATTTTTGGTCAATCTGATCCATTTTTAGACGAATAGCATTCGCCATATCTCGTGCTAAATCTTTGTCTTTGTCCTCAACCGAAATTTCGATTTCACCAAACTCATTTTTTTGAGCATTGTAAAGTTTGAAGAGTTTCTTTTTGATTTTGTATGGAGCTTTGACTTCGGAAGAATCAATCTCATAGTGATTGTACAAATCAAATTCTTTGATGACATAATCCGTCAATTCTTTTGATTCTGCAATCGCTAACATTCTATCCAAATCTTCTTCTGTACCAAACGGTTCGGGGTTTTCAGTTGATGTACCGAATACATGATTTGGAGATTTTAACAATGGATTTACAGGCAAAAGCGTTGTTGTAGCTTCGTAGTAAACCGGTAAAATCAATGAAATAATTACGCTTCCGATTGCAGCTATTGCAACGGTAATAATCAAATGCTTCCGCCATTTGAATAGTAATCGTATGACTTCGAGTAAGTTATCGTCCTTATGTTGGCTCATTCTTAAAAATTAGAGATTAATCATAGTGTATCATTAACAACCTATAGCGTTCATAAATTATTAACGATGTAACATAAATTTGGCTGTTTCAAAACCAAACTGTTTTAAAAGAATACAAAAAACTTTCCCTTTTCCTATTGTATGTTGAAAAAACAACTCGCTTTAGAGACGATTATCTTCATTACAAGTTGTCAACTTATTCTGTATTCTCCATGGTGAGGAAAATAATGGTGCAAAAGTAGGAAATTTTATTGGATTGCGGTAAGGAATTAGCATTGGTAGTTTTTAGACTTTTATGTCTCATTGTTTTTTGTGAATTTAGAGGTGATTTTTTTTATCTTAATTAACAGTCCTATTCTTGAATATATCATAAAGATGAAGTGATTCCTATTATTTAATCTAATATATTATTAACCTTTATGTCAATTTATATAAACGATTGTAATGAAATAAAATAAATATTTAAATTCGCTCGACATCTTCATTGTAATTATGAATCAGAAAACTTTATTAATATAAATCCTAATGATTGGAATAATCTTAGTGGCGTTTAATGACTTAGAAAATTCGCAATAAATAATCGACCTATTCTAATATCTAAAATAAATGACTATGAAAATCAACTTTATATATTTAATAATATTCATTAGTATTTTTACAATCTCGGGAGGACAAATACAGGAACATAATGAATTATTAAAAACGGTCGTTATAGATGCAGGACATGGAGGAAAGGATAGCGGCTGTCATGGTGCAACAACTTCACGAGAAAAATATGTGACTTTAGCCATCGCTTTGGAATTAGGTAAGAAAATAAAAACAGCTTATCCTAATATCAATGTTGCTTACACCCGAGAAAAAGACGTTTTTGTAGAATTACATAAACGTGCAAAAATCGCTAACGAATATAAAGCAGATTTATTTATTTCTATTCATTGCAATGCAGCGATTAGCAATAAACAACGAGCTTCTGGCACAGAAACTTATGCTTTAGGCTTACATCGAGCTGAAGATAATTTAGAAATTATGAAGCGTGAAAATGATGTAATTTTGATGGAAGATAATTATGAAAACAATTATGATTATGATCCTAATTCGCCTGAAAATCATATCATTAATGCTTTAGTACAAAATAAACATTTAGAACAAAGTTTGAATTTTGCCACAAAAATTGAAAGAGAATTTGTATTGGCAAAACGAAAAAGTCGAGGTGTAAAACAAGCAGGTTTTGCGGTATTAAGAGGTGCTACAATGCCAGCAGTATTGATTGAAAGTGGATTTTTGACACACGGAGCAGAAGAATCTTTTTTAGTCTCAAAAAAAGGACAAACAGTGATGGCTAATGCTATTTTTAAAGCATTTGAAACTTATAAAAAAGAGATAGATGGAAATATAAAAAAAGAAGAAATCACCGCTAAATCACCACAGATTCAACTGAAAGTTCCTGAACTTGAAAAAGATATAAAGGAAAGTTTTGAGTTTAAAATACAACTGGCTGCTGTATCTAACTTAGAAAATCCTAACTTAGCGGCTTTAATTGAAACAAAAGTGGTTGATATTATTGAAGAAAAGACGATTACAAAAGTAATGTCAAAATCGTTTAATTCTTATGAAGCGGCTAATAAAAGTAAACAACTCTGGATAGAAGAGGGTTTTACAGATGCGTTTATCGTCATATATAAAGATGGAATCCGTATATCAATGAAAGAGTTTAAGGCAACTACTAACTAAATCATTATTATCATAATCGTCAATATTATAGATTAAAATCAAATTTTTTTAATAAAAATGGATTTATGAAATTTTTTATGAATTGAAATTTTCTAACGAAGCGTATATCAATCGTTTCTTTGCACTTTCACAAAAAATTTCAAAGAACCAAAAAAATTAAGCATTGAAAAACAGTAAGGTTCAACAAATCATATCTGCAATTCTTGTCATTGGACTTTTAAGTTTACTGGTCTACTTTCTTTTTTTGAAAACAGAACCAGAGATTCATGTCGTTATTGAAGCAGATTTTGTAGCAGGTTTAGAACCTGATAATATGGTAACTACTCAAGGTCTAACAATCGGTATGGTTGAGTCAATGCAACTTAAAAAAGATTTTTCTGGGAAAGTCATCATTAATATTCTATTGACTAATATGAATGTTAAAATTCCCAAAGATAGTGTTGTTGCCGTTATTACAGATGCCGATTTGATGGGGACAAAACAAATTAATTTGGTATACAATGGTAATAATTGTGTGAATTGTTTGAGTGATTATGATACAATTCGCAGTGCTTTAGGTTCGTATTTTGATGCAGAAATTAATGAATTAGAGCCATTAATGACCTTGGTTCAACAAACCTATGAGACCTTTGATACTGCTGTTAAAAGTTGGAAAAATGAAAATTTAGGTAATTATGATGCAAAAACTCGTCAAGCGGAAAGAGATATAACTCAAATGATGCAAAATTTCAATACCGCAGCAAAAACGACAAGTCAACTCATTGATAATGCTAATAATGCTTACAAGCGAATGTCTGATGATACTGCGATTGTAATGACAAATTTTCAAGGTGAAAAATTAAAAGAAATTCAAAAAAATGTAGCGACTATTCAAGAGAATTTAGAAGGTGCTGATTTTGAAAAAACACAAAAAAACATAACAGCTACACTCGAAACTTGGAATGCTACCTATGCGGAGATTGAACAAGCTCAAAAAATATTCAATATTATATCAAAACATTTAGAACAAGGACAACCAGGAAGTTTGGCACAAATTCTAAATGATCCTCGTTTTCAATCAGAAGACGATAACACAGGAACAATAGAACTGGATTATTCTGAGTTATTGAAAGATATTCGGAATAATCCTGAAAAATATACTTCCTTACGTGGTTATAAGGAAAAAAAATAAGCGTCCTATTATCTTTGTATTAATAGGAAATTAAATAATCTAAAAAACGAAAGTTTTGGAAATTTCAAGAACATTAAAAGTCGGAATTCTGGCTATTATCTCAATCGGAGTTTTGATTTGGGGATATACTTATTTAAAAGGTAAAAATCTTTTCAAGAGTTCAACTCAAATCTATGCAGAGTATGATAATGTTGATGGTTTGACAACCTCCGCACCTGTTATCATTAATGGTTTCAAAATTGGTATTGTAAGTCAAGTTTACCTGAAAGAAGATTATTCAGGTAAAATAATTGTTGTTTTAGATATTACAGAACCATTGAGTATCGCAAGAGAAGGCGTTGTAGCAAAAATCGAAAGTTCAAGTATCATGGGTGGCAAACAGGTCATTCTGAACTTTCCGAAAGGTGTTTGTAATGGTAACAACTGTCTCGAAAGCGGCGATACCATTAAAGGCGAAACTTTGTCATTATTGGGTTCAATGACTTCTGATCTTGATCCTTATCTCGATAAAGCAGAACGTAGCTTTGAAGCAATTGATTCTATGCTTAGAAGTTGGGGAACAGCCGAAGGTACAGAAGATGGTGTTGGAAAATCGTTAGCTGATATTCAAGCAATTTTGTCTAATCTAAATTCTACTTCACGTGGATTGAATAATCTAATCGGTGGTGCTTCAAGCAAAATTGATGGTGTGTTAGGTGACTTAGAAGGAGTTACAAGAAATTTAGCATCAAGTAATGACAAAATTAAAGAGACGTTAGATAATACCGCAAAATTAACACAAAACCTTAGTGAAGTTGATATTAATGCGACACTTGGCGGAGCCGATAAAGCGATTGGAGATTTACAAAAAACATTGGTTTCAGTTGATGGTGCTGTAAAAGAATTAAGTCAAGTACTGGTACAAGCGAATAGTGGAGAAGGAACATTAGGTTTGTTGCTTCAAGACGGCGAATTATACAACGACCTTGATGCTTCTTTAAAAAACTTGGATATTTTATTGGAAGATATTCGTGAAAATCCTGCTCGATATACACGAGTTTTAAGCAAAAAACGTCCTGCTTATAAAGAGAAGGAGTAAAACGGTAAAGCGTTGACGATTCACAGAAAAAACTAATAATTTTTTAGAGATGGAAAACACTTTGAAAGTGCTTTCCATCTTTTTGTAAAAAAAATTTATATAATTACGCTTTCACACTTTGTGGATGCCAAATCACATTATCAGGGTCAAATTTCTTTTTGATTTCTTGTAGTCTTTTATAATTATCACGATAGTAAGCGTATTCCCAATTTTCAAAATTTAAATCCGGATAGTTTCGATAATGTCTATCAATACCATGATTAGTAAAAACTTTCTGAATATCATCAAATGCTTTGACTAACGGTTCTTTTGGTCGATGTTCTGGATAAGCTTGTAACTCACCCATATACGGAAACGAACGATGCGGAAACGATGATTTTGCTTCAAATTTAGGATTACTAATTTGTCCACCTAAAGTATTGATTTGCATAATCATACCAGGATTTTCTTGTACTTTTTGAATGACCGATTCGATACAACCCTCAATATCATTATAATCTTTGTATAATCCTGCACAAGCATTTTTGAAATACAATGGCGTTTTTAGTCCATAATAATTACTCAATGATTTGGCTAAATTTGTTGTCGGTGTACCGAATGTTTGCTTATCTGTAATCGCTGTAAATTCATCTAAAAGTGGTTGAATTTCTGCTCGACGATTATCCGCATCTGTAATTAAAATCGTCAAAGTTTTTCCATTCAAAACATAAGCAGCAAAGCAAGAATCAGGTAATTGAGCCGTTAACCTAAACCAATTCTCCATCAAAGATTTAGCACGATTTCCATCTAATTTATACGCCTTAAAACGATGACGAGTAAACGCACTTGGAGTTGGATGTACTTTAAAAATCAACTCTGAAACGATTCCAAAGTTGCCATTATTTCCACCTCGGCAAGCCCACATTAAGTCGCTGTCTTCAGATGCTTCGTGGATATTTCCATTACCATCAATCATTGTCAATCCAACTAAACTATCACACGTTAAACCATATTTTCGGGCAAATAATCCATAACCTCCACCAAGTGTTAACCCTGCAATACCAACTGTTGCACAAGAACCAGCAGGAATGATTTTACCTTTCGGCAATAAAGCATCGTAGACCTCAAACAACTTCACACCAGCACCCATTTTTACCGTTTCATCATCAATCCATTCGATACCATCAAATAATGATAAATTAATAGACATTCCACCATCATTTGATGAAAACCCCTCGAAACTATGTCCGCCACTTTTGACACAAACTTGCAAGTCAAAGAATTTTGCATATTTGATAGCTTCCACAATTCCTTCATTGTTTTTACAGAGTGCAATGATTTTTGGTTGCTTCGGTACACGAGTATTGAAGCCAATATTTAGTTCATTGTATTGTGTATCATCAGCACGTAAAAGCACCAGGTTTTCGCTTTCAAATTGTTCACTTATTTCCTGTACAACTTGCTCAATTTGCTGTTCTTGTGTTTGTGCTTTTTGTTGTTGAACCTGTTGAGTCGTTTCTTTTTCTGAATCACAAGCTGGTAAATATAACGCAGCACCAGCTAATACTAAATTTCTAATAAAATCCCTACGGTTTTTCATATTTGGTTTTTGAATGGAATATTGAAAAATTAAAAATGTTTGTCCAAATGTATTGACTTTTGATGGAAAACGCAATTTTGATTTCAAGCATAAAAACGCTTATCTTACCCATTCAACAACAAACTAAATTAGTTAAAACCAATATTATGACAACAGAAGAAAAGACAACATTAAGAGAAAAAATCGTTAAAACAATGACTGAAATGCATGAAAAAATCCGTGCATTAGGTGAAATGACAAAGCCAATTTCGCCCGAAAATGCAATTGGAAGAGTAAGTCGTATGGATGCAATTAATAATAAAGGGGTTTCAGATGCAGCCTTGCGTTCTGCCAAAAAGCGATTAGCTAAACTCCAGTTTGCACTCACCAAAATTGACGAACCGAACTTTGGTAATTGTTCTACTTGTGGTTATCAAATACAATCAAAACGGTTAATGTTTATGCCCGAAAGCACTCGATGTGTTCGTTGTGCCGATAAACGATAATCCATATTGAGGATATAATTTTAGAAAGTTTAGACAAATTATAAACGAAAAACCCGTTTCATGCGTTGTTTTTTATAAATTTACGATTTATTTATTTATGTAGATATTTATATAACACATGAAAGAATCTTTGCAAAGTCGTTTTAACGCTGATTTTTTAGAAATAGGAACAGAAGTGCTTCGTGCTATCGCTCATCCTATTCGATTGACAATCATTGATTTGTTATATAAAAACGAAAAATTGTCTGTAACAGAAATCTACGAATCTTTAAACATCGAACAAGCGATTGCCTCACATCATCTAAGAATTTTGAAAGATAAAAAAGTTGTCGCTGCACGACGAGAAGGTAAAAAATCTTACTACTATTTACGTTCAACCGATTTTCATAAAATAATTACAGCATTGGAAGATTTATTTATGAAATAATCAAAATTCTAAAAAAATTACACACTTCAAATTAACAAATGAATCACCTCCTAATATTTATTAAAAATCCAATTAAAGGCAAAGCTAAAACACGTTTAGCAGCAACAGTCGGCGATGATGAAGCTTTACATATTTATTTAGAATTACTCAAACACACCCGAAATATTGCTACACAAATTGATACCAAACGAAATTTATTTTATTCTCATTTTATTGATAATAATGACGAATGGAGCAATTCAGACTTTGATAAACAATTACAAATCAATGGTGATTTAGGCGAAAAAATGACAGCGGGTTTTGAAGCTACTTTTGAAAAGAAAGCAACAAAAGCGGTAATTATTGGTTCAGATTGTGCCAGTTTGACGGCAGCTATTGTTAATGAGGCTTTCGCCAAATTAGATACACACGATTTCGTAATTGGCCCAGCAGATGATGGCGGATATTATTTGATTGGAATGACACAATTTTCTCCTGAAATATTTCAAAATATCGCTTGGAGTACCGAAGATGTTTTTCCTCAAACGATTAATATTATTACAAATAAAAATAAGACTTACGCACTATTACCAACACTTTCAGATATTGACTATGAAGAAGATTGGATAAAATATGGTTGGTGATTTAAACCTAAATTGTAAATTTTCACATGTGAATTAACTTCTAAAAGGTATAGCATAAAATTTGTTCAGACAAATTTTAAATAAGAAAATAAAACAACTTAGAGTTAATGCTGTTATCTTTGCAATAAATCGAAAATGTTGATTTAACAAAAAATCATTTAACTAACTTTTAAATACAAAAAAATGGCATTTGAATTACCTGCATTACCTTATGCACACGATGCTTTAGAGCCGCATATTGATACTCGTACGATGGAAATTCATCATGGAAAACACCATGCTGGTTATACGAAAAAATTAAACGCTGCAATCGCTGGAACTGAACTTGAAGGAAAGTCTATAGAAGACATTTTAGCAAATGTTTCTGCACACGGTGCTGGTGTTCGTAATAATGGTGGTGGATTTTATAATCACAGTTTGTTTTGGTCTGTGATGTCACCAAATGGTGGCGGAGAACCTACTGGCGAATTAGCGGAAGCTATCAACGCTGCTTATGGTTCTTTTGATGATTTCAAAGCTGCTTTTGCAAAAGCAGCAGGAACTCGTTTTGGTTCAGGTTGGGCTTGGCTTTGTGTTCATGAAGGTGGAAAAGTGGAAGTTTGTTCTACTCCAAATCAAGATAATCCATTAATGGATGTTGACTCTTGTGGCGGAACTCCGATTTTAGGAATTGATGTTTGGGAACATGCTTACTACTTGAATTATCAAAATCGTCGTCCTGACTATGTTCAAGCATTTTTTAATGTTGTAGATTGGAATGCAGTTGCGGAACGTTATGCAGCAGGAAAATAATTAATATTATTCTATAATAATTATAGAAAGTGGCACTTCTTCGGAAATGTCACTTTTTTTAGTTTTAGATAATCCGTAATACTTTTGATTTCTATTATTCGATAAAATGATATTTTTTCTCAAAACCCAACCTTTTCAAAATCCAATTCCGTTATTCTAATATGAAAAATCTACTAACCATTTTGCTATTGTTTTTAGTTCATTTTGTAAATGGACAAACTCCAAACCTAAAAGGAACTGTTACCGATTATGAGACAGGCGAAGTTATCATGTTTGTAACGGTTGTCATTTATCAAAATGACACTTTAATACAAAAGACACAAACTGATTTTGATGGAAAATATAAACTCGGTAGTGTAAAAGCTGGAACGTATGATGTAGAATTTAGCTATTTGACTCACCACACTAAGAAAGTATCTGGAGTTGTAATTTTTAAAAATAAAACGATTATGTTAAACATTAAAATGAATCAAGGTGTAGTGTTTGATTGTCCCGTTTATATTTCACCTCCATCGCTTTATGAAGCAGATAATCTAACACAAGGCACAACCTTTTTTAGTAAAGAAATCCAACGAAGTCCACATAAAAATTAAATTTATGAAAACCATATTTTCCATATTATTTTTTTGTTGCTTATCGCAAATAGTAGATGCGAAAATGGTGACGATTCGTGGTGAAATTCAAAATTATGACAAAGCTGAAATGGCTGATATTGTCATCTTATTAATGGATAAAAAAAATGAAAATAATTCTATTCAAATTAAAGTCGATAGTTTAGGACAATTTGAGATTGTGTTATCTAAACAGAATTATTATCAACTCAAAGTATATTCTAAAAAGTATCATAATATCACTAAAACCCTACGTTATCTTAGTGGTAAAGAAAAATCTATCATCATTGAATTAATCAAAAGACAAGAACCTTTAAATGTTGTCGCTATTCCAACATTCAACTATACTCAAAATATATCAAAACCAGATAGTTCTATCGTTTCTATCAAAGGAAAAGTCTTTGACGAAGCTGGAGAACCTCTCATGTTTGCCAGTGTTGCGATTTATAAAAATGGAGCTTTAGTTACAGGTGTGCAAACGGATTTTGATGGAGAATTTTACTTCAATAGTTTAGAATATAGACTTTATGATATTGAAGTAAGTTATGTTGGTTATAATAGTGTAAGAATAGTTAATGTTATGGCTGTAAATGATAAAATTACTTTCGTAAATATTGTAATGAAATCTGGTGTTGAAAGTATCTGTATTTGTAATCCTTATTCCGTTCCACTAATCGAACAGGATAACACGACACAAGGTGCAGTTTTTACAGCAAAAGAAATCGGTCGAAGTCCACACAAAAATTAAAGATGTTAGACTGCTTTGCCATTAGATTTAATATATTAGATTTTTTCGAAGTAACTTAGATTTTTAGGTTGTTTGATAATTTTTGCCAGTAGCAGCTGTCTTTAGTTGCCGTCTTTGTTTGAAATTATTTACGGCAGCTAAAGACAGCCGCTACGTAAAATAATAATTTTTGCTTTTGGCAAAAATTCTCAATAATCTAATTTTTTTATCAAAAAAAATATTGATTTTTGGCAAATCATTGCAACGAAAAGACTAAAATTGTTGCTTGTTTTAAGGTTAATAAGTCTATTGATAAATCAAAATTTTAAGATTACTATTATGGAAATTATAAAAGCAAACACAATACATCTAAAAGAATTGACTAAATTATTCGATGGTTATCGAGTGTTTTATAAACAAGAAAGCGATACTAAAGCGGCTGAAAAATTCTTAAAAGAAAGATTAGAAAACGATGAATCTATTATTTTAATGGCTTTCGATGATAAAGGAAAAGGTGTAGGATTTACTCAATTATATCCGACTTTTTCATCTGTTTCGATGCAGAGATTTTATATCTTAAATGATTTGTTCGTATTGCCAACTTTGCGAGGTCAAGGTATTGGCGAAAGCCTACTGAATGCTGCAAAAGCATTGGCGAAAGCCAATAAATGGAAAGGTTTAGCACTCGAAACGGCAACGGATAATCCTGCTCAAAAACTTTATGAACGTTTAGGTTGGGAACGTAGCGATGATTTTTATCATTACTTCTGGTCTTGTTAAAAAGCGTAGTTGCTAAAAAGAGAAAAGGCGATAACATCGTTATCGCCCTTTTCATTTACACAAAATACAAAACCCAGTAATTTTTGATATATAAATATTTGAGTTTCCTCAAATCGTATCATTCATTGTTCTATCTCTATATTAGAAAATAGTATGCCAAACTAATAAAGTCAATTTATTTTTTTAATTCTTTTTAAAATAACGCTATCACTTTTCCTTCATCAGAAGCATTAACTTCATAAACCAACGAACGAGTTCCTGCTTTACTTACGTGATAAACTTTTGTTCCAACTGGCCAGTCTTCCGCTCTTTTTTGTTGTGCACCAATCGGAAATCCATAACTAAATTTTTTTCCTTTTTTTCCATTTGGCCCACGAACGTAAAACTGTCTGCGTTGATTTGTATTATTTTTTAATTTGAACTTTACATAAACCAATTTTACCGTTTCCGTTTCTATCGTTTTCTTTTCTGTCTTAGAATAAATAGCACCTTTTGACTTGATTTTTTTGTTAACCTTTGTCGGTGTTGTGTTGTAAACAACTTCACCATTTTCTGCGACAATGACTTCCAAATATTCAGCCGTATCAAATTTTAATTTTCCACGACTCCAAACATTCGCATAGACTTTATTCGTTTTTAAAGCCGTTGCGTCAATCGTTCCAACTTCCGTTCCTGGGCGAAAAGTAGCGGCAGAACCTTCTAACACAACTGTTCCAACCAAAGGCATAACGCTAATATCTTTTGAATCTAAATTCTTAACCGTGACTTTGCTATAACCAGAAGTTGCAATACGATTTAGGTTTTGTACACCAATTTTGATTTGTACTTTTTCTGATGGTTGAATCCATTTGTCTTGTGTTATTTTTAATTGTCCATCTTCCGAATTAATACCAATATAAGGTAAGATATTCTCATCAACGGTAATTTCAAAACTTGTTTCTTCTTGACAAGTAATGACGACATTCGCTACAAAATTCAAATCAAATTTTTCAAAATCGTCAATTTCGATTGTTTTCGTAATAATTTTCCCATTACCTTTGACTTGTGCCGATACACTAATTGTTACTAATAATAATACAATGAACGCTGTTAATTTCACAAATTGATTTCTCATGTTTTTTTAGTTTTAATTATTAATGTTTTTGCCTCGTTGAGACATTTTAAATTATTGTTTGCTTTTGATTAATGTTTTAATCGTTTCTACTTCTGTATCAATTCCGTTAATAATATCATTCACACTTCTTTCGACAATGACATCAGGTTTAATTCCTTCGTCAGGAATATTATAGTCAACAGGTGCAGAGATTAATGGAATATCTAATTCAATTTTAGAATTTGGTAAGTTTAAGAAAAACATTCTTCCGCCAGTGATTCCTCGTTGGTTTCCGCCAGTTGTTTGTCCAACTAAAGTCGCTAAATTGTAACGTTTACAGTAAGTTGCCATGTTGAATGTTGCAGAACTATTTGCAGCATTACAAATCACATAAATATTACCTTTGAAGCGTTTTCTACTTGGAAACATTACTAATGGAATATCAGGGGTTTTATATTGAAAAAAGTCGTTTTCGATAGGTTTTACTTTTTTAGAAATATTATAAAAATCATTACTCCAAGTTGTGATATAAGGGCGTAAATTATCACGAACAACATCGTAACGAGAAATTGATTTTCCTAATCGAATAGTTGTTGTTTCCTGAATCATATATTTTGCTAATTCAATATAAACTTCATCTGATCCACCACCATTTCCACGAATATCAATAATGACATTCTCAATATTTTTACGCTCAATCGTTTTAAAACAATCAGCGATAAAACCTTTCCAATCAAAATTTTTCATATTCCAAGTGACAAAAGTCCCAAAAGTGATTTTTGCTAAATCATCTTGTAGAATCTCCAATTGCCATAAATCTTCATCATTCGAAGCTAAACAATTATTACATGTTTTATTCAATATTTCGAAGCGTTCTCCTCTTGTGATGGCTTGAACCGTTGTTGTGAATATTTCGCCATTTTTCAAATTGCGACAAGCTACATTGTACGTATTTTCGATAGGTGGAAATAACAAAGCGAAGTAAATATCAAAAGCTTCATATTTTCCAAAAGCAGTCAATTGCATATCATTGATACGAGCCAAATTATTACTTCCATCACCTTTGACAAGTGGCAAAAGTGCTTCTATAATGCTTTTAATCGAATGACCATTTATCGAAGTAACTTCAACGCCACGTTGCAATCGGTCATCGTCAGAAGCGTTACGAGTTATTAACATCCGATTTTGGATAAGGTCAAAAGTGAACGGTACTTTGTCCGCTTTGTTATGAATCAATTTTTTGATGTCGTCATTTTGATTCCAATAATTAGTATAAGTATGTCCACATTTGATTTTGTTCGCAAATCTTGAAAAGGCTAAGAACGCTTCGATTGTCGTCAAATCATTGTTTAGCACGTCTTCTAATTCATCGAAGTAGCCCAAAACTTCTTCTTCCGTTGAGAATCTGAACAAACCAGGATGTAATTCCCAATAGGCTTGTTTCAAAATTTTAAAATCTTCCTGTAAACCCGATTTTGAAATAATAACGTCTTTTGGTTGAACAAAATCTTGTGCGTAAGTCACCAAAGCAAGACACAAAATAATGATGGTTAATATTCTCGTTTTCATAAATGATTATTTTTTAATTTAATTAGCACTGTTGTTTAAGTTGTGTTTTATAGTTTTTTTAGAACTATTAAAATTCATTTTCTTCGTGTTTGATAACACAAATGTGCAAGAATTGGTGGGAATATTCGCTTCAAAATGAGATTTGAAACGTCTCAAATTATATTTTGAGACCTTTTAGTGGGAAAAAAAGTGTTTTATAGTGCTTTTTGAAAAAAAAATAGAAAATTCAATATTTAAGAAAGCAACAATAATTTTTAATAAAATTCATTGTAAATCACTATTTTTAAGTTTTACAAAATGAATAAATTTGAATGACAGGTTATTAACCTTAAATTCAAAATAAATAATACAAAAAATCATGGCAAGTATTTTTACAAAAATTGTAAATGGCGACATTCCATCTTACAAAATTGCAGAAACGGAGGATTATTATGCGTTTTTAGACATTCGTCCATTGATGAAAGGACATACTTTGGTGATTCCAAAAGTAGAAGTTGATTATATTTTTGACTTAGAAGAGGAAACCTTAAAAGGATTGATGGCTTTCGCCAAAAAAGTAGCTAAAGCAATTGAAAAAACAATTGAATGTAATCGAATTTCGGTTGGTGTTTTTGGTTTAGAAGTTCCGCATGCACACATACATTTGATTCCGATGAATACAATGCGAGATGTTAATTTTGCGAAAGCACCATTACAATTATCAAGAGAAGAATTTGAAGAAATTACAGCTGCTATTCAAGCGAATTTTAAAGATTAGGATAATATAGATTGACCGAAAACTTGATGTATAAAACCAAGTTTTCGGTCTCTTTATCAGAGATGTTTAACAACCTTTATATAGATTTACGTTCTAATTCCCTTTACAAATTCTTCAATATCTTTTTCCAAATTCTCACTTCCGTTCAATAATCGAATAAAAGCACTTCCGATAATCGCTCCCTTTGAAAATTCACAAGCGGTTTCAAAGGTCGCTTTATCATGAATTCCAAAACCCATTACGGTCGAATTTTTAAGATTCATATTTTGAATTCGATTAAAATACGCCAACCGATTATCCGAAACGCCATCGCTTGTTTTTCCAGTAATACTATTATCCGAAACCATATAAATAAATCCGTCTGTATTCTCATCAATCATTCGAATTCGTTCTTCGGCAGTTTGTGGTGTAATTAATAAAATATTCGATAAGTTATATTTATCAAACATCGGTTTATACTGTTCGATATACAAATCAATCGGCAAATCAGGCAAAATCAAACCATCAATTCCAACTTCAACTGCTTTCTGACAAAATCGTTCGACACCAAACTGTTCCACAGGATTCAAATATCCCATCAAAATCAAAGGCATTGAAACTGTTTTCCGAATATCCGCTAATTGTTCAAACAACAAATTCAGCGACATTCCATTATCCAAAGCGACTTTATTCGACATCTGAATCGTTTCGCCATCCGCAACAGGATCAGAATAAGGCATTCCAATTTCTACCAAATCCACACCTGATTTTTCTAAACTTTCCAAAATCGTTTTGGTATCGTTTAGATTTGGAAATCCTGCGGTGAAAAATATCGACAAGATTTCTGATTGTTTATTTTTAAATAATTCTATAATTCTGTTTTTCATAAAAAATGTCTTGACACGAATTTCCATCAATTTCACTAATTATTAAAAAGAAAAAATTCGTGTAATTCGTGGAAATTCGTGTCCCAAAAACTAAATATACTTCGAATAAGTCGCCAAATCCTTATCACCTCGACCCGACAAATTAATCACCACAACATCCGAAGATTTAAATTTCATTTTTTCCAAAGCCGCAATTGCATGAGCTGACTCAATGGCAGGAATAATGCCTTCTACTCTACTGCACATAATCCCAGCGTCCATTGCTTCCCCATCCGTAACTGCCACAAATTTCGCTCGTCCAGTTTCAAACAAATGAGCATGAACGGGGCCAATTCCTGGATAATCCAAACCTGCCGAAATCGAATAAGGCTCAACAACTTGTCCATCAATCGTTTGCATCAAAAGCGTTCGGCTTCCGTGCAAAATTCCAGATTTTCCAAGAACCGTTGTCGCTGCCGATTCCCCAGATTCTATGCCCAAACCAGCTGCTTCTATCGCAATCAACTGCACAGCCTCATCATTCAAATAATGATAAAACGCACCCATTGCATTACTTCCGCCACCAACACAAGCCAAGATATAATCAGGATTTTCCTTGCCAGTATGTTCCATTAATTGCCACTTCATTTCTTCACTAATCACCGCTTGAAACCTCGCCACCATATCAGGATAAGGATGAGGTCCAACCACCGAACCAATGATATAATGCGTATCTTCAGGATTAGAAATCCAATGACGCATCGCTTCGTTAGTTGCATCTTTTAGTGTTCGACTTCCCGACTTTGCAGGCACAACCGTTGCACCTAATAATTTCATGCGTTCTACATTCGGCTTTTGTCGAGCAATATCAATTTCACCCATATACACGATACAAGGCATTCCCATCAACGCACAAGCCGTAGCCGTTGCAACGCCATGTTGCCCAGCACCAGTTTCTGCAATGATTTTCTTTTTGCCCAGCTTTTTCGCCACCAAAATCTGCCCAATTGTATTGTTAATTTTGTGTGCGCCAGTATGATTCAAATCTTCTCGTTTGAGATAAATCGTCGTTCCATATTTCGCTGACAAACGTTTTGCCAAATACAGCGGCGAAGGTCGCCCAACATAGTCTTTCAACAGGTTCTGAAATTCCTTCTGAAAACTTTCCTCTTGAATAATATCCAAATACGTATCTTTCAATTCTTTGATATTCGGATACAACATTTCGGGAATATACGCACCTCCGAAGTTGCCGTAAAATCCCTTTTCGTTTACTTGATATTTCATTTTTTATTTGTGTTGATGTGTTGATGTGCTGATGTATTGAGGTTGTGTTCCATTGTAAGAACATCAACACATCAAGACATCAACACGTCAATACATTTTCTAACTTTTTCCACATCTTTTAACCCAGGCTCAATCTCAAATCCACTATTCACATCAATCGCTATAATATTCAAACCTTCTAACTTTTGCACTTCCTCAATATTCTCCAAACTCAATCCACCGCTCAAAAAAAACGGTTTTTCATTATCATAATCCTTCAAAACGTCCCAATTAAACGCAAAACCATTTCCGCCTTTTTCCTTGCCTTTTGTGTCAAACAAAAAATAATCGCAATACGGTTTATACGGTTCTAATTGTTGAAAATCAAAGGTTTGACCGATGGAAAAAACTTTGATGATTTTTGTGTTCAAACCGTTTTTGGCAAAGGCAATGCCGTTTGCCCTACAAAATTCGGGCGATTCTTCGCCATGTAATTGCACTAAATCCAAACCATATTTTTCGACTTTCGACAATACATATTCCAATGACGAGTTGACGAATACACCAATTTTTTTAATGCCTTTCGGCAAATGATAGATTGTGGTTTCATCAAAATTCTCACCGACATATCGCTTTGATTTTTCATAAAAGATAAATCCTAAATAGTCGGGATTAAGTGCGGCAATATCCGCTATGTTTTGCGGATGTTTCATGCCGCAGATTTTTAGTTGCATTGGATAATTATATTTTACTAAAATTACAATAAAATAAAGCTATAAAAAACAATTTGGTAGCCAACTTAGATTTTGACTACCAAATTTATAATTATATTAAAATATCAAAACATCAATAAACTTGCAGAATACCTACATTTTCATCCAAATTTAAGTTATCAATATTTGTATAAATATCGTTTAGTGAAATTGTCAAATCTAAGGAATGTAAATAGATACTTTTATCTAAACCATGAGCTGATGAGATTCGCCACAAATTTTCCGCTTCTTTATACCACGTTTCTATTCTCGGAATCGTTTGATAAACCAAAACATATTCTTGAAACGATGGCAAACTTCGATAACATTCAAACTTTTCACCCTTATCTTTTGCCTTCGTGCTTTGTGAAAGTACCTCAATAATCAGCATCGGATTTTCTAAAACCGTTTGACGTTCCGTTGTATATTTTGGTTGCCCACAAACAACAGAAGCATCAGGAAACAAACCTTTTTTACATTTTGGAATCCAAACATTCATGTCGCTATTGAATGTTACACATTTTGCTTTTGATTGTCGAATACCTAAACTTAATTCCGTTCCAATATTATTACATATAATGCTATGACTTCCCGTTCCACCAGCCATTTCTACTAAATGGCCATCGTGATATTCATATTTATGTTCCGCATCTTCGAGCATCGTTTGATACTCTTCAAAAGTATAATAGCGATTCGTTTCTTGATTTTGATTATCCATATTTTCCACGTTTAATTTTACTACAATATAAGGTTTCTAAACGAAAGCTATTAATGAAAAAATACTTTTCTGCCTTTCGGCAAATGATAGATTGTGGCTTCATCAAAATTCTCACCGACATATCGCTTTGATTTTTCATAAAAGATAAATCCTAAATAGTCGGGATTAAGTGTGGCAATATCCGCTATGTTTTGCGGATGTTTCATGCCGCAGATTTTTAGTTGCATAATCATTCTTCTTTATATCTAACTTTCGTTAATTCTCCATCTAAACAATCAATTTTTGAAATATTCTTCTCCGTCGATTGTTGTTATGTAATCTTGATAGTTTAGATTTTGAAATTCCTCTTTACTCATTAGCCGAGGCATTACCTTCTTAATTCCATCTTTCATTTCAATAGACGCTCTCATTGTCTGATAATACGTTTTATCTAAGGGCAACAATGCTTCATATTCATTAATTAAAAAGCTGTATAAAAATGATTTGCGAATTAAACTATCTTCTTTATTAAAACAGGTTGTATCTCTCATCAAACTGAAATAAGTGATAAGTGCTTTATCCTGTCGATATTCAAACGTTTCTTCATTTCTTCTAACAGCTTCTTCTATTGCTAAATTTAATAACCTAATTGAAGTTTCATAATATCCATAATGACCTATTATCATGGCGTGATTTGCTGTCTTACTATAATAGTAGCCATTTTTTCTAAATGCTTTTTTAATACATTCATCACTTGTTGCTTCCATTTTACTTACATATTCTTCCAAATATTCCTTTTTAAATTTCCAACCAGCTTTCCCATATCTATCTGATTCTAAATACGTGAATGGTGATTCAAATTCACAATAGTCAATCGTATCAGGAACAGATTCGGAATAAAAAATATTATTTTTAAAAGATAATTCTATTCTTGATTCTGTTGGATAGTTACCTTTTATTCTATCGTGAACACTTGTTATAGCATAATGATTTTTAGGTAATTCAATACCGCCACCACTTACCAAATCTGAAATATGACTCATTCTAATTGATTTCCAATTTCCAAGACTATCTTTCGATTGAATCGTAACTTTAGGATTTTTATAAAATCCTGAAAAAGGTTCATCTACAAAAGTAGAATCTGTTCGATTAACAAGATATAATAACCAACTACCATGAAAACGAGTTGCTTCTAAATATAAAGTATCTGCTTCATATTCATTAGGATTTTCTAAAGGCATTACATCTACCATTTGACTGTAAAGTGTTTCCATACAACCACAATCTTGACCAAATCCCAAAACACCAACCATCGAAAAAATCAAAAAAAGAACCTGTTTCATTACTTATGAATTTATATGATTAGAAATTGATTTCATCATAAGAACGATTGTAATTGTCAAACCGTGTCGGTTTTCAAAACCGATACGGTTTATTACACACGAATCTGATTTATAAACTCCAAACAACTCTTCTCCGGCTCACTCGTCTTCATAAAATTCTC
>JBGCFH010000119.1:0-18436 GCA_045106825.1 Saprospiraceae bacterium
CCTAATTCCAAATCGTGTGTAGCGATTAAACCCATTCCTTTGGACTTAATGAGTTGTTCGATTAAGGCACGAGAACCAGTGTGTCGGTCACGAGAGTTTGTTCCTTTTAGGATTTCGTCTAAGAGGAAAAATACTTTTTCGCCATTTTCTACCGAGTCGATTATGGTCTTTAATCGTTTTAATTCGGCGTAAAAAGATGACGTACTTTCGTGTAAAACATCTTGTGTTCGCATACTTGTATTGACGGTCAAAATCGGTAATCGCAACGATTTTGCACAAACTGGCGAACCTGTCATTGCTAAGACAATATTCAAACCAACGGTTCGTAAATACGTCGATTTTCCTGCCATATTTGAGCCAGTAATCAACTTAATGTGTCCGCTATTTGGAACGATTAAATCGTTTGGAACTCGCTTTTTTGCATCAATCAACGGATGACCTAATTCAATGCCTTCCAAACCTGTAAACTCTTCGTCAATCGTTGGCATTGTCCAATCGTCGTGATTATATTGCAACGTTCCGAGTGTAATCATCGCATCGAACTCTTGTAGAATATCGAACCATTCTGGCAGTTTGGTTTGCATTTCTGCTTTCCACTTTTCTAATTTCAAAATCCAGTGCCAATCCCAAAGAAAAGTTCCATTTAAAAGAATCGCAAAAATGTTGAATCGAGCATTTAATTGATGAATAATGAACGCTAAACCTTTCATGGATTTCGAGGCAGAACGGTCGGAAATAAATAAGCGTTGTTTTAAATCTTTCAGCTTTTCAGCTTCAAAATCTTCGTTTTCGATGTGTTCAATCAATCGAGCGTAATTATTTAAAATATCTCCAGCTTTGCTGGTTTTTTCGTGAATTACGTTGACTTCTTTGAGTTTGCGACCTAAAACAACCAAATTCAAAATAAAAATTATCACAGAAAATTGGTACGGAATACCAAAGTATATCGTTGCAACGGACGCAAAAAATATAATTGGTAAGGCGATTTTTGCGAACCGTAAAACCTTGTTATTTAATAAAATTGGTTCGTCATTTAACCAATTTAATAAACGTCGAATATCTTGTTCGTTTTCTTCGGAATTATGTCCAATTGCTTGAAAATTTTGTCGCCAATCTAAGCGATTTTTCAAGTCTTTTCCAGCAATTTGTCGAGCGACAATTTCTGGTTTTTCGGCTGGTGACAATAAGTATTTAGCAAATGTTTTTTCACCGATATTTGTTGCCGTTCGATTCAAGTATTGAAACAAAGAATAATCACCAAAAATATCTAAATCAATCGCATAAGGATGTAACAAATCTAAATACTCTGAACCATTCGCAAAGGTTGCATATTCGCCATTTGCAATGTCAATTTCTGCTTGATTTATAGCTGTTAAAGCTTCGTAATGTTGTTTTTCTTTGAGGATTTGTTGATGCCAGAATATAAATTTGGCGAAAGCCAATAATAAAACAAACAACACGACACAACCGACCAAAGCGGAATATGTAAATGCTAAAATAATCACTGCAATTCCGATAATAAAACTTAATAATCGGATGATGGAAAAGCGATTGTATTTTTGTTCTAAAGCCGTTGCTGTTGTGGCGAATTGTGATTTTCTATCTTGATAAGTCATGTAAATTCCTTTTGTTTGAATTCAATGCTGCAAACTTAAGATTATTGGTTTATATATTTCTCTAATAATTCGTTAAATTGTATGACTTCTAAAAAGGTCAACAGATTATGATTTCTGTGTTATAAATGTACGAAGTAATCAATTGAATATTGGAAGGTATAACCTCATTTTTCAGATAAAACGCTATGATGTTTTCATAACTCCTCAATCTGTTCTTACTTTTACTATTTGAAAAAATCACTTATTCTAAATTCTTAAAATTTATATCATGAAAAGGTATTTCTCTACATTTTTAACACTATTTTTAGTGTACAGTTTGGCGGCTCAAAAAGATTTCCGAAAAGGTTATATTACAACTTTAACTGATGAAACTATTTTTGTCGATATTTATATTCCGTACAGTGGAAAATTACAAACCAAGATAAATGATGGCAAAACAATCAAATATAAACGTAGAAGTTTAGCGGATTATGGCTATCTCATAGATGGCAAAAAAAAATCTCAATTTGCAGCTACCGCTTTTCCTGTAATTACTTATAAAGGATATTATGTAACTTTTAATGATGATACTATAAAAGGTTATTTTACCCACTGGAACAGTTCACAAATTACTCTCTACAAAAAAGGAAATCAAAAAAAGACAAAACTAAGTCCAAGTGATAACGTAAAAGTTTTTTGTATAAAAAGAGGAACAACGGAGGAAAGATATGACCAAATAGATTACACGGTAAAACTTGGTTTATTAGACTCCAAAGTAAATAGTAGACAATTTTGTCGACCCGAAATTGAAGGAACAATGGTGCTTTACAAAACACACTGTTCATTATCCTGGGCATATGGGAGCAAATGGCATGATGACAGGAGGAAGTAGTCAAACTTATCCTATTTATGTTTTTGTTGTTGGGGATAAAACTCATGCCTTAGAATATCGACCATTGAGAAGTAAGGACAAGGTTCTTAGAGATTTGAAAGAGGCATTTTCTTATTATCCTGAATTGTGTGAAAGCATTGACGAATCATCATTTATGAAAAGTGATATTCCTAATTTAGTTCGTCAATACAATGAATATTTTGATAATAATTAAAGTGTCAAACCGACACGGTTTATTATCAACTAACTCGTCAACCAAAACACCACCAAATATAACAAACCAGTCAACATGACGACTTTTATGACTTGTGAAATGTGATGAAAGTTGTTTTGGGCTTTCGCCAAAATTAGCTTGTAAAGTGAATACAAAATCGGAAGCAAAATAAAAATCACTGCATATCCGACACGAACTAAACTACCAAATCGGCTTTCCCAGCCAATAACAAAACCGATGAAATAAATCAACGCAATTGCCATCATAATCGAAAAACCTTTAGCGACTTTGACACCAAAAACAATCGGCAATGTTTTTCCTCCATAAATCGCATCACCATCTTTATCTTCAATATCTTTCACGATTTCTCGATAAAAAGTGGATAAAAATGCAAACATCGCATAAGCTGCAAAGACATTATACATCGCATCGCTCGTTCCAACTTGAAAATTACTAAGTAATTCATATTCAGGAAATGCAATCGTCGCTTCAGGAACGTAAACCATAAATGGTACAAACGCACAAAATAACGCAACTGTCAAATTTCCCAACAAAACCGATTTTTTCAATTGATAAGAATAGAGCCAAAGCATAGAAATTCCAACAATCGGATACAAATAAGCCGCTTTCCAACCTGTCCGAACGTAGAAATAAACACCAGAAAGTACGACTAAAATATTCGTCAAAGCGTAGAGATACCAAGCATTTCGTTCTGAAATTAAATTATTAATAAAAGTCTTTTCGGGCTTATTAATTTTATCAATTGGATAATCGTAAATGTCATTGATAATATAACCGCCAGCAGCAACAATCATCGTTGCTAAAACCATAATAAAGAAATCAAATTCCGTAAAAACAGGTTCGTCCGTAAATAGATAAAGTGTACAATATCGAAGAAGATATTGTGTCAATGCTACGATGATGAGATTCGGAACTCGTAGGAAAGATAAATATGGTTTTAGTAGTTTCAGTAGTTTTAGTAGTTTTAGTAGTTTTAGTAGTTTTAGTAGTTTTGAAATACTCTAACTAAATTCCGTCATTCCGTACTTGATACGGAATCTCCCGGAAATCAAAGTCATTAAGTTCGCATAAAAACAAAAAGAAAACTTCTCATCCAACAAAATTATAATTCAAAATTCACCATCAAACCAACATTTTGAGAAATTTAAGTCTTTTGACTTTTCGAAGTTACTGGTTTGCCCGTAAACTCAATGTTGAACATTTACTGGCTGTTTGGTTTTAGATTTGTTCTTTTTTAAGTTATTGTCATTACTGTTTGGGAGATTCCCAATCAAGTTGAGAATGACGGAATATTTTGATTTTTTAGATTTTCTTTCATTGTTCATTTTACGCTGAAATTCCCGTCAACCGTTTCAAATAGAACGCAGGATTCAAAAATTCTTGCGAAAAATCTTCGTGTGTTAATAAGTCCGTAATCGAACCACCAACTTTAAATAAGATTGGTAAACACGTTTTTGGATGATCAAAAATATAAGTCAAAATTCGGCTTAAAAGAATTTCGTTGCCTAATTTTTTATAAACGGCTTTATCGTATTGTTTTAAAAATTTTGCGTCAAAACGTTGATTTTCAATGGCTTGTTTTGCTGTTTGTGCAGCGATTTCGCCAGCAGCCATTGCGTGACCAGCTCCATAACCAGTTACAGGATGAACGGATTGAGCGGCAGAACCAGCTAACATAAATCGTTCGCCCGAAATTTTTGCTTTTCTATAAGATAATTGAATTGAAGCACCTTTTGTTTTTTCAATCAATTCTGCATTACGAAAACGCTCAACGACAGGTTCGTAAGTTTTTAATAATTCAAACAGCTTTTTACGTAAGTTAATATTGTGTTTTTTCCCTTCTGATTTTTTCACACCAACTTCCACACTTACAATTCCATTCGGCAACGGACAAATGTATAGCACAATCATTGGTTCATAAAAAATATGGAAAACAACTTCGTTATTCGGAATCGTACCGACGTTTTTGAAATACGCACGAACAAAATTGTATGTATCGCCTTCTCGCTTTTTCTTTGAAGTTATCTTATTAAAAAAGGTAGAAGTCGCACCAGAAGCGCCGATTGTCAGTTGCGTTTTGATTTTGGTTTTACCATCTTTTGTCGTTAGAATTGTTCCATCTTTGACTTGTTCAACTTTCGCAATATTGACATTTTCCATCACTTCAACGTGTGGCATTTCCTTGATTTTGTTTATCAAAAACGTATCAAAATCTGTTCGTTTTGTCAAAATTCGAGGTGTTGCATTTTTATCAAAAGCCGTTTTTAATTTTCGGCTATATTCATCACCAAACCAATAATCCCAACTTTTTAATAAAATACCTTTATCGTGCATTTCCTCCACATAACTCGGATTTAATCGTCGTAAAACATGAAAAACGTGTCCGTCAAAACATTCGCCACAAACCTTATCACGAGGAAACGTTGATTTGTCTACCAATAAGCAATTGATTCCCAATTTATTGAGATTCATCGCCGCCGACAAACCAGCCGGACCAGCACCAACAATGCAAACTTGTGTTTCTTTCATGGTTATATCTTTTTGAACCCATCCCTAACCCTTCCCTTAAAATGGAAGGGGATTAATACTCGGAAGTTATAATATTCGAGTACTGTTATTAGGCTTTCCCAAGTCCTCGGGAGAAAGACTGAGGATGGGTTCAACTTCTATTAAAAATCACTTTAAATATAAAAAACGGATTTTTAAACATTTTCTTTAAATCGACATTGGCAAAAATAGACGTAATCACTTCCGCCAATTGTTTATTTTTTACAGCAATTCCCGAAACTGCACTCAACAACCAACGACGTTGAAATGCCTTTTGTAAACGATGAGAGATTTGTAATTCTTTCCATAACTTATCGTAAACTGCTTCATCATAACTCGCCATCATTTCTGCTGAAAAATCTTGAGCTTCCAAGCATTTTTTAGCTTGTTCGGCAGCGAAGATTCCACTGATTGTCGCATTTCCAATACCTTCGCCTGTCAACGGATCAATCAATGCTGCTGCATCGCCGATTAACATAAAATTTTTACCAGAAATCGTTCGCTTTTTAGAACCTAACGGCAACGGAAAACCAACGACTTTACCATCTAATTTTGCGTTTTTAAAACGGTCTTTGAATCGAGGATGTTCTTTTAAAATCCTGTCCAATTCCGTTTTTAAATTAACACGTTGTTCACTGATTTTGTCCGTTCGCATTCCTGCACCGACATTTGCAGCTCCATTTGGCAATGGGAAAATCCATAAATAACCCGGGAAAAACTCCTTTAAATAATGTAATTCCAAGAAGTTGTGTTCATCTTCATTCGTCAAACCCGTGTAATACGCACGAATCGCTCCGACATGATGTTCGTTTTCTTTATGAATATTTCCAAATTGCTTTGCAAACTTTGATAATGCTCCGTCAGCAGCAATCAATAATTTCGTTTGATATAAAACTTCGCCTTTTTTATTTTTTAATAAAAACCCATTTTCTAACTCTTCAAACCCTTTAATATCAACACCTTCAACTAAGGTAATATTCGGACAAGCTTTTGCTTTTTCTACCAAAAAATTATCAAAATCCAATCGTTTTGAGATAAAAGCTTCGGCTTTATCGTGTGCTTCAAAATCTATGGTTTTCAAGTTTGTCGGCAACGTAATCGTCATTTTACGGTTCTTCGGCAAAATAAACTGAACGCCCCAACAATTCAATTTTAAATCATGTCGATGCTTAAAATCTTTGAAAATATCTTTGTCAATTTGCTTATAAGCATACGTGACTTTTCCCGAAATTCCATCACCACAAACCTTGTCACGAGGAAAAACCGCCTTATCCAAAACTGTACAAGGTATTCCTAACTTGTCCAACTTTAAAGCTGTCGCTATTCCACCAGGTCCAGCACCTAATATTATAATGTCTTTCTTTTCCATATTATTTGTTTGACACGAATTTCCACTAATTGCACGAATGATTTTTTATTAATTTATTTCTATCATTACAAAATAAAAATTCGTGCAATTCGTGTTAATTTGTGTCCAAATTACTTACTAAACAACAACCGAAAATAAAACCTCGGATCACGCAATTTTTTACGTAAATCTACATCAGTGAACATTGCTGTCATTACGGAAGTAAACTCCTTACTACGCAATGCGATTGAGGATAAAATGTTCACAATCCAAGGATATTGCATCATTCGTTGTAGTTGATGACTGATTTTCAATTCTCGCCACAATTCTTTATAAATTGCTTTATCGTATTTTTTTAAAACAGTTGCATCGAATGCTTGATTTTCTATTGCTTCTTGAACGATTTCACCAGCGATTTTGCCGCTTACAATCGCATTTCCAATGCCTTCGCCTGTCAAAGGATCAATTAAAGACGCTGCATCACCAATCAGTAGATATCCATCGCCAGAAATTTTGCGTTTTTTAGAACCTAACGGTAACGGAAAACCAACAACTTTTCCATCTAATTCTGCTTCATCAAAACGATGTTTAAAACGAGGATTATTTTTTAAAATATCATCTAACGCCTTTTTTAAATTGACTTTCCCTTTACTAATATGATCCGTTCGCATGCCTAAACCGACATTCGCATAACCGTTTGGTAATGGAAAAATCCATAAATAACCTGGCGTTAATTCTTTTTCAAAATAGATTTCGATGAAATTATAATCCGTAAAACCTTTTACATTTTTATAATACGCACGGATTCCGCCAGCGAAATGTTTATCTTCTTTTTTGATACCTGCAATATCTCTCGAAAACCGAGATAACGCTCCACTTGCGTCTAAAAGTAGATTGGTTTTAGCAATCGTTTCCCCTTTTCTATTTTTAATAATCCATTGATTATCAATTCGTTCAAACTTCTGAACATCAACACCTTCTCGAAAATCAATCAATTTGGACTTACGAACTTCTTCCACCAAGAAGTTATCAAATTCAATTCGTTTTGAAATAAAAGCTTCTGGTTTTGCCGTTTTTACGTCTTTATCTTCTATACCTGGAACAGTAATATCCAATTCCTTTGTATTTGGAAATACAAACTTAATTCCCCAACAACCAACTCGAATATCTGTTTTTTCAAATAAATCTAAAGCGATTTGTTTATCAATTCGATTCAAGCCATAAACCACTTTTCCACTCAACGCATCGCCACAAACTTTGTCACGAGGAAAAACGGCTTTATCTAATAAAACACACGGAATACCCAAACGGTCAAGTTTTAATGCTGCTGCTGCACCTCCAGGACCTGCTCCAATGATACAAACTTTGGTTTCGATAATTGATTGTTGTTGTTGATTTGACATTTATTTATATTGATTCTTAATTTACAACAAATCTGACAGGTTTTTGAAAATCTGTCAGATTTTATCTGGATATAAAATTACGAATAATTTATTTTGGTCGTTTCCGACGAATCATACCTTCTTGCACCACAGAAGCAACTAAAACGCCATCTTGATTAAAAATATTCCCACGACAAAAACCACGAGCGTTAGATGTACTTGGACTATCTAATGAATATAATAGCCAATCATCAACTCGAAAATCACGAAAAAACCACATTGCATGATCAATACTCGCCATTTGAATTTTTTTGGAGAAATACGATAAACCGTGAGGTTGCAAAGCCGTTGTCAATAAATTATAATCCGAGGCATAAGCCAATACACAACGATGCATATCCATATCATCTGACATTTCACCATTCGCTTTGAACCAAACATTACGATAAGGTGCTTCTTTTTGTGGATTGAATAGATGCGGAATACGAGTTGGTTTAAAGATTATCGGTCGAGTACGACTAAAAATTTTCTTCATTTTTTCGGTCATCATCGGCTCTGCTTTCGCAAATAACTCTCTATCACTAAACAACTCGTCAGGTTTTGGTACTTCTGGCATTTCGATTTGATGACTATATCCTTCTTGTTGTAGTTGAAAAGAAGCCATTAAGCTAAATATTGTTTTGCCATGTTGAATTGCTTTTACACTTCGAGTCGTAAAACTTCCGCCATCACGTACTCTTTCTACATCAAATACAATTGGTGCGTTGATATCGCCTGGCAATATAAAATAACCATGCAACGAATGTGCAATTCTATCTTTGGCTACTGTCAATCGAGCAGCGTTAAGAGATTGTGCTAAAACTTGTCCGCCGAAAACACTTCGACTTCCAATATCCTGACTTGTCCCTCGAAATAAATTTTCTTCTATTCGCTCTAAATTGATATGCTCAATTAACTCAGAAACGTGTCTCATTTAGATATTGATTAATGTAGCAGTTCGTAATCAAATGAATATAGTGATTATCGAATCTTAAAAAATATTACTTACAAAGGTAAGTTCTAATGTATTATAATTCAATTTTTATAAAACTAAAAAAGGAGTTGTCCATGATATGAACAACTCCTTCTTTACAATGTTTCAGAAAATTTATTCCGTTACCTTAATAAATCCAGTAAATTTTGATGTACGATTCGGTGTTATCCGTGCATCAATCGTATAAATATATAAACCAGTTGCTGTGATTTCGCCATTTTGATTTTTTCCATTCCAACTATTTGTTACCTTTTTTGTAAAAATCATTTCACCTGTCATACTATAAATAGACATTTTCATAACCATAGCTTGATCATCAATAATGAATTTTTCATTTTTAGATGGATTGAAACTTAATGGAAGTGTGATCGTTAAATCCCCTTCAGTATATTCACCATTTTCTATTTCATAATAACCATCAGTTACGGCTATTCCTTTAGATGTAGAAGCATCTTGAAAAGGAGTTGTAGTAAAATCTTCATCTGCTTGAGAGCGATCAGTTTTTTGTGCAGAAAGTGTAAATGAAATTGTAAAAATTAATAATAGTGTGATTAGTATTCTCATGTCATCATAATTTAATTACAGAAGTAACTGTATTTTATACATAACAAAAAAACATAAATCAATGCTTTAAATATCATGAAAAACAAACTAAATGTGACATCGTACAATAACAATCAGATTAATGTTTTTTTTGATATTCTTTAATTATAAAATCAAAATCATTTTTATTATCTTTTTTATGTGACATAATAATAGACGATTTCCATTTGTTAAAATCTAATTTAGGAAAAAAAGTATCGCCAGAAATTTCGATTTGGACTTCTGTCAAATATATTTTATCAAAAAAAGGTAGGCTTTGTTCATAAATAGTTCCTCCTCCAATGATAAATACTTCCGTTTCCTCATTATCTGCTGCAATTGACAGAGCATTTTCCAGACTATTTGCAGTAATAACTCCAGAAGCCACAAAAAAAGGGTTATTCGTGACAACGATATTTGTACGTTTTGGCAAAGGTTTACCGATAGACTCAAACGTTTTTCGTCCCATAATGATATGATGATTCAGCGTTGTCCGCTTAAAAAACCTGAAATCTTCCTGTAAATACCACGGAATCTTATTTTCACTTCCAATAACTCTATTTTGCGACATTGCCGCTATTGCTGATACTTTCAATTTTTTTTAGTTTGAGTTGTTTAAGTAGTTTGAGTAGCCTGTCCCGAAACCTCGGGATTTGAGTAGTTCACAAACCACACATAACCACTTAAACTAATTTTACTGATTTTTAAATACAGAAATCAACTGTTCAAAAATACGTTCGATTAATCGACGTTCTTTCGTAATTATTTCTGCGACACCTTCCATTTGTTGTTGAAAACGTAAGTCTTTATCGTAAGAAGTCTTTAAGCCTTTCGGTAAACTGACGATAATATCATAATTGCCTTCCCGAGGGATTGCACTCATTGTTTCTACTTTTCCTAATACAATTCCATATTCTTGATAAGGAAAACCCGCTAATTTTATATTTACTCGTTGTCCTTCTTCGACTTTTCCCGAACCAGCAATTGGCAATTTGGCAAGACCTTGCATACGACTTGTTTTCTTAGGGACGATTGTCATGACTTCCTTTCCTGCTTCAAACAGTTGTCGTTCTTCTGCAAAGATAGTTAAAGAAACTTTTCCTGAAATTGGTGATTCTAAGATATATTGTTTTTTCCAAGTATCAATCGTACTTAATAATTCATTGACACTTTCTTCTACCAAAATAATTTTATTAGAATTTTGGACTTCTGTATTGCCTTCTATTTCAGCGATTTGTGATTCAAGATTCGCAATCTGAATATTAAAATTAATAATTTGTGATTCTAAATCATCATATGATTGCTTTTTTTGTAAATACGTTGCTTGTTTTTCATTATATTCCTTTACTGAAATTAAACCTTCTTTAATCTCCTTTTTATTCCGTTCAAACTCTTCGGTTGCAATATCCAGAACTCGTTTTTGCGTTTTCTTACGCTTTAATAATTCTTTTTTTAGTTCTTCCGTTTGACTAATTTGACGTTCTAACTGTTCAATTTTACGCAAGTCAAATCGCTTAGATAAAGTCAATTTATACTCTTTCTGCACTTGCATCAATCTGGACAAACCAGCTTGAAATTGACCTAATTTCCAATTTTCGTCAGGCTTAAATCGAGTTATTCGACTGCTTTTATCTTGAATATTTTTCAATGCTTCTTCTAATGCCAAAACATCATCCATATTCTCGTTACTTTCCATAATGACCAATTGCTGTCCAGCTTCGACCATTTCACCATCTTCGACCAATAGTTTTGACAAATAACCAGACGAACGAGTTACAACGCCAGTTGGTAAATTTGGAGTTGTAATGGTAACTTGAGATTGAATAATATCAGGATATTTCACAAACCAACTCACTGCAATAATTCCAATGACAACAAAAAATACAACTGTTGTTCCCCAGCGAATTAGCCAAGCTGGAGGAGTTCCCAAAATCTCCTGCACTTCTTCGCTTCTTATTTCTATATCTTCAGGATTTTCTATCATTTTTAGTGATTGGTGATTGGTGATTGGTGATTGGTTGTCACCTGCACCATCAATCATTGTACTTTAATTTTAAAATTACAAATTTAATTTACATAAAGATTGTCAACCGTCAAGCGTTAATTCCCTAACTCCAACTGATTCTTCACTAACGCATAATAAGCACCTCGTAAACGAGTTAACTCTTCATGATTACCTTGTTCGATAACTTTTCCACGTTCTAATACGATGATTTGATCTGCATTTTTGACGGTACTTAATCGGTGAGCAACGACAACAACTGTTTTTCCTTCAAAAAACTCTTCCAAGTTTTTCATAATCGTTGCTTCATTATTCGCATCTAATGCGGATGTTGCTTCATCAAAAAATAGATATTCAGGATTTTTATAAACCGCTCTTGCGATTAGCATCCGTTGCTTCTGTCCGCCACTCATTCCGAGTCCATCGTTACCGATTTTGGTGTTGTATGCCAACGGTAAACTTTCCACAAACTCTTGAATATTTGCCACTTTTACAGCATGTAACAATTTCTTTTTATCAATCACTTCATCACCGATAGCGATATTTTGAGCAATTGTATCCGAGAATAAATAACCATCTTGCATCACAACACCACAACTCTTTCGCCACAAACGATTTTTTACATTTTGAAGATTCGTGTCGCCCAAGTTAATCGCTCCGTCAGTTGGAGGATAAAACTTCAGAAATAGTTTTAACAATGTTGTTTTTCCACTTCCACTTGCTCCGACTATTGCCGTTACTTTGCCTTTCGGCAATGTTAGTGTCAAGCCATCTAAAACTTTTGGTGAATGAGGTCCACTATATTGGAAGGTCAAATTTTGCAAGTTCAAATCTCCTTTTTCGGGAATAACGTCCATTCGAGTGATTTCGTCTTGCTCTTCGTTGTCTTTATTATGAATTTCGCCTAAGCGTTCTAAACTAATTTTCGCATCTTGTGTCACCCGAATAAAGTTGACCAATTGATTAATCGGGCCGTTTAATTGACCAATAATATATTGTACCGCCAACATTGCTCCGAGCGTCATCGAACCTTCAATTACGGCGGAAGCCGCCACAAAAGAAATCATAATATTTTTAAACTCATTGATGAATGAGCCACCAGATTGTTGATACTGTTCGAGTGCTAAATTCTTAATACTAATCTTAAATAACTTCGCTTGAATCCGTTCCCATTCCCAACGTTTTTGCTTTTCTGACGAATGCAATTTGATTTCCTGCATTCCTCGAATCAATTGAATCAGTTTTGATTGATTATCCGATAATTCCGCAAATCGTTTGTAATCTAATTCCTTTCGTTTCTTTAAGAATAAAATTATCCAAATTGCGTAAAGCGTACTGGCGACAATAAATATTAGAAAAATAGTCGGATTATAATACAATAATACAATTCCAAAAATGAAGAAATTGACCATCGAAAACAACGTACTTAAAGTCGCCGAAGTCAAAAACTCTTCTATTCGATAATGGTCATTAATCCGTTGTAGCAAATCACCAATGACTTTAGTATCAAAAAAGGCAATCGGCAACTTCATCAATTTTATTAAAAAATCCGAAATTAAGGAAATATTTATCCTTGCACCAATATGTAATAAAATCCAACCTCGAATCAATTCCACGGAAATTTGCCCAACAAATAAGGCTAATTGTGCAAACAAGATGAGGTAAATAAATTTTATATCTTGATTATTAATACCGACATCAACAATAGATTGTGTCAAAAACGGCAAAATCAATTGTAAAATACTTCCAATAACCAACCCCAAAATCAGTTGGAACAACAGCGATTTGTATTTAAACAAATAGGAAAATAAAAATTTAAAACCTGTTTTATCAATTGGTTCGCCATCTTTTTGATAAAAATCAGGTGATGGTTCGAGCAGCAGCAAAATTCCTTCTGGTTCACCATCTTTAACGCCACTCGCCCAACCTTGCAAAAAATCTTTATGTGTCATTTTAAGTTTACCAACCGCAGGATCCGCAACGTAAACATATTTCTTTGTTGTTTTATAAACAACCACAAAATGATTTTGCTTCCAATGTGCAACACAAGGTAACGGAGCTTCTTCAATCAATTGCTTAAAAGGAATTTTCACCGCTAATGTGTGCATTCCAATATGTTCCGCAGCATCACTGATTCCCAGCAACGAAACGCCTTCTCTATCAATATAAGAATGGTCACGCAAATATTGTAAGGAATAGACTTTACCATAATGCTTCGCAATCATACGAAGACACGTTGGTCCGCAATCCATTTGGTCAAACTGTTTGTATATTGGAAAACTCAAATTTTTTAGATGTTAAATGATTAGTGAAACGATAATTTATATATTATTTTGAATCCAAAGTTTGATTTCAGCAAAGCTCAGTTTTCCCTCTGCAACCTTTATAACAAATTTATATTTCTCCTTTTCGGTTGCCGTTATATCAAGGTTCGATTTTAGTAAAATCAATCGCATTAAAATATATCCTGTTCTTTTGTTACCATCTGAAAATGGATGATTTTTAACAATACTTTCAAATATTGCTGCAGCTTTATCTATTGGATTTGGATATAAATCTTGTCCGTCAAAAGTTGCATTTGGTCTTTGAATTGCGGATTCAAGTAAGTTTATATCTCTCACACCAAAACTTCCTCCAAATTCTTTAATGGCTAATTCGTGAATTATTAATGCTTCTTTGAGCGTTATCATTGTGCTAATTTTTTGAGTAATTCGGTATCTTCCTTAAAAATTTTCTTTACTAAGGTTGCCGTTTCCAAATTTTCGACGGTTGTTTTTTCAACTTGACGTAAATACTCAAGAATTGGCTTCAACTGATTTTCAGGAAGTTTCAAGATGATTTGACTGATTTCTGTTCTTATTTGATTTTCCATATCCAAACGTTTTATTCAAATTTACTATTTTTGGTGTGTTTTTTCTTACTAATTTCTTGCAACATTTTCAAATCATTGATTTGCTTAATATTAAATAGCGAATAAGTTGCCAAAGTAATGGATTTTTAGAAAAATTTACGGAATTTTTTATCACTTTTAGATTTCAACACGGTTAAATTAAAGTAAAATGGATTATTTATACTACCACTTCTGTTAATCCATAATGCTTTATCCCCTTTTCCTTCAACGGATTTGTACTCCAATCTTCCCATTCACACGTATAAGGATTATAGCCGCACTTCAACGGCTTACTATAAATATCCTCAGGATTTTCTACATAAGCACGGCAATCGGTACAGATGTGTCGAAACTCACAATCTTTGCAAATAGAAATTTGGTCTTTTTTGATATTCCAATATTTTTTAAAATCGGGATGATTTAGTGCTTCTTGTAAGGTTGTGTTTGCAATATTTCCATAGCTTTCTGACATACTTGGGCAGTTTTTGATATTGCCGTTTTGGTCAATGGAGATTTTGCGATTGAGGCAGGTGTTGTGATGTTGTGATTCTAAATAAAATCCAAGATTAGCTACAAAATATTTTGAGCTAATCATTCCACAGTGAGTAGAATCATTGATTTGTTGTTTTATATGAAAGACTTTACAATAACCAATATTCTTATCCGTATTTTCATTCGCACCAAATAATTCAATTATTGTAATCCTTTTATATTTTAAACAAGTAGTTTCAATGGTTTCTAAACTAACCATTTCATCAAAAGGTAAAATTAAATGAATGGTTTTAATAGATCTCTCCTCAAACAAATGACAAATTGTATCAATCTTTTTCCATTCAATTGATGCGAAAAATCTTAATTGTACATTCGGACAACTTAAATCATCTAATTGCTTTACAATATTTTCAAAACTAAAAATGGTGTCATCCTTTATATCAATAATCGCATTGGTTACTTGAAAAGGAACATTCCATTCTAAACTCATTTTTGGAAAACGTACTAACTCTTCCTCTGAGTCACAAAAGAAAATATATTCTTTTTCGTACAAAAAGTTGAAATATTCTAAAATTACGTCTTTCACTTCTGTACCATAATCTTGTATAATTGCACTAATAGCTTTGCCTTCATATTCCTGAATTAATTCAAGTAATGAATTAGGAATAAAATCAAAAGTGATTCGCTGAACATCACAAATCATACTTCTTATTGCACCTTTTACAGGAAAGCAGCAAGAAAATAGTTTAAAAGGTTTATTGATTGGAATCATCATCATTTAATTCAAAAAGTTTAGAAATGGGTTTGTTGAAATTAAGAACTATATGCTTTTCTGTATGTAATTTTGAAATAGCAACATAATTAAATCCTTGTACTTTCGGAGTTGATTCATTTTGTTTAACCTCTTTTTTTCCACCTTGAGTTTTTCGGTAATTGAAAGGTAATTTCTTGAGTTGGTCTTTTGTGAACATCATAGTTAATTTTGGATAAGAAAGTTAGCAATCTGTTGTTCTAATTGATAATTACAATTTTTACCAACATAATCAAATTGTCCAACAGGATTGACTTCTAAAAAATAATAATCGTCCTTATCATCTATAATTATATCAATTGAGCCACTTTCCATACTAATACTTTTCATAAATGTATCAATTTTATGGATTTCACTTTGTGGTAAATCATAAGGAACAATTCGATTCATTTTTAAATCGTCATAATATCGATAATCAATTTTCGTGCGTTCATCTCTTTGTGAAAAAATAGCTGCTGTAAAACATTGTCCATCTAAGTAAAATACTCGTAGTTCGTATTTTTTAGGAATATTTTTTTGAAAAAGAGAATAGAAAAAATCATCTTTAGTTTCCTCAATCTCATCATTAGTCAAAAGCATCGTACATTGTCCCGCCGAATATTTTGCAGTAGCTGCCGAAAGCACATCTTGAATATTTTTTGTAATTACTTGGTTTTGTTGTTGATTAAAATGCTTTAAGTCATCATTACTTGTTGTTACTAAAGTATTTGGAATCTTGAATCCTGCTTTCATTGCCATATCTAATCCTATCAACTTATTCATATTATAAACTGATGGATGATTCAATGATTTCTTCGTTTTTAACTGTTGATAAATAAAATCAAGCAAGGTTTTATCTTCTTGTTCTAAATGTTTACCTAATTTTCGCTGAAATTCATTATCTCTAAAAGTATCTAAATTCACAGCAGAAAAAACGTGTAAATGACCTCTTCTAAACCAAACAGATTCTATATCAGATAAATTAAAAATTTGATTATTAACACTAAAAGCAACATCTAAACGATTATCATTAATGATTATTTTTTTTAGAATATTGACACCTTCTCCTTGATTTACTCTTACGAAATCAACTTTGAATTTAATCAACCATTCGATGACTTCATCGGTGCTTTTTTCGGGTTCTTCGCTTATTATTAGTATCATTTTTTTTTGAGTTTTCGTATTCGATTCGAGAGTCATTCAAACTCTTGATTAGTTTTGCTTTTGTATCTTCATCTAAACCAATAAAACTATCCAAATAACTTCCATGAAAACTAAATCCTTCTTTTCCTTTATTTGATTGAATTTTAAATCGCTGTGTTTCCATTGGATTTATATAAACAATTGTTCTCAAGCTATCTATTGAAGATTCAATAGTCCAATAATCAAAATATATTTTTTCATCTATTTTAATAGCTGTTCCAATTCGATAGGATAATTTTTCTTTTGAAATATTATTAACCCAATAATCATATAAACGAGCATATCTGTAAGGAGAGAAATTTCCAAATAATACGTTTTTATAAATAATTGAATCTAAGTCATTTCGTTCCCATTGTTGATTATGTAAGACAGAAAGATAGAATCCAAAATTATTTCCAACTTTTGCTTCTGAAGGAAATCCCTTCTCGTCTATTAATTGTTTTAGTTTCAATAAATTTAAAGAGTCTACATATCGAATAGTATCACTATTATAATCGTAATGGTTAGTTGGATTCTTTCTAATTGAATACTTACGTATAGCTTGGTCTTTTTTTAAAATTTCTTTCAATTCTCTTTTGTAAGTTGTATCAATAGAGTATATAATTGGTATATCATATAAATTGCTCCAATATGATACTCCAATTGTCTTTCTACATTTAGATTCTACTTGTCCATCTATATTAACATCTCTATTCCTTAAAAGTGAAAAATAGTATGTTACCATTTTTTTATTTTTTATCATGCAGTTACATAACAAAGCATTTTGATAATCTTTATTAAAAGGTGAAGAATGTGCTTTAAAAGCGTTTTTGTAGTGTTTTGATGCTTTTTTGTAATTATTGTCACAGATTGATAACTCTGCTTTATAAATACTTTCAAAGTATTTATTAGTTTTTTGACCTTTACATATCAAGCTATAAATGAGCGATAAAAAAAGTATAATTACTAATTTTTTCATAATAAAAATTTATTATAGGAGATGAAGTAGATACTCCATCTCCTTTTAATAATAAATATAAGTTAGATTAACATTCACCACAATTTTCATATCCTTCTACTGACGCAGCGTCATTAGCTCCATAATAATGCTTAGTTTGAGCTTTATCGGCAGGCATTACATCAGAATCAGTAGTATCACTTGAGTACTTATACGAAGTTCCATCACTCATTGTGTTTGTACCGCCGCCTGTAGCACAATCGCCACCCAAAATTTTCATCATTTGAGTTTTTTCTAACGCTTGGAATTTTAAATCTTTGATTGATTCGAATTTCTTTTTCATTGTTAAATGATTTTGTAAATTATAAAAAATAGGTATCTCAACATCACGCAGTCGAGAATAAAACGTCCGCAAGGTTTTACTTTTTTCGGGTTTTGAGCTCGGGAGAAAAAAGTTAGGAATTGACCACCGAGTTTTCGGGGCAAGCGGAAATTATTCCAAACAAAA
>JBGCFH010000012.1:0-34534 GCA_045106825.1 Saprospiraceae bacterium
TGGATCAATAATTCCTGTGCCTGACCATGTTCCACCTATTGGACTTCCGCCCGTTAGCGTTACATTTCCACCATCAATACAGACATTCATATCCGGTCCTGCAACTACTGTATCTCCAAACACCACTTTTATTCTAATTGAATCAAAATTAGAACAACCATTTGGATCAGTATAAGTATAATAAACATAATAGTTTCCGATTCCTCCTGCTACAAAATCATTGAAAACGCCATTAAATGCATCTACAATTCCTGGTCCTGACCAAACACCTCCTAATGGAGAATATCCTGAAAGTGTGAAATCATTTCCTGTTTCACATATTCTACGATTATTTCCAGCATTTACTGTTGGAGGAGGATTTACTGTAACTAATTTAGTATCAGAATCTGAACAACCTGTAAATGTATTTTCAAAGTAATAAGTTAAAGTATGAGTACCAACACCTGCGACTCCTGGATCAAATATTCCATTAATAGAATCAATAATACCTAATCCTGTCCATATTCCACCAGTTGATGGTGTAAAGTTATTTAGCTGTAATGGATTATCTAATTCACAAATTGTATCATTTAAACCTGCTTCAACAACTGGAACTGCTCCTACAAAAATAGTAGTAGAGTCTATTTTTTGACAAGTTCCTATTCCATAAGTATAATAGATTGTATGTAGTGCATTGATGGTTACACTACTTGGGTCAAATATTCCCAAAGAAGCATCAATAATCCCTGATCCTGACCATGTTCCTCCATTAGATGGAGTATATCCATTATTAATAGTATAAAGTCCATCAGTAATACACATTCCAATTGGATCACCTGCATCTACAGTATCTCCATAAATTACGTTAATGACTAATGTATCGAAGTTGGTACAACCATTTCCATCTGTATAAGTATAAACTGGATAATACGTTCCTTCGCCACCTGCATTAATGGTATTAAAAATACCATTAATATTATCAATAATGCCTGCTCCTGACCAATTTCCACCTAAAGGACTATAACCTGTTAAAGTAATATTATCTGGATTATTACAATATTCTACGGTATCACCAGCATTCACAATTGGTAAGTCGTGAACAATAATTTGTTTCGTATCAAAATTTTCACAACCTGTAATTGGATTCGTATAAGTATATGTTAAAGTATGTGTACCTGCACCAGCTGAAGCTGCATTGAAAGTTCCCAATGTTGCATCTGTGACACCTTGACCTGTCCAAAATCCATCTGATGGGCTGAAACCTGTCATATTAAATTCAGGCTCATCAATACAAACAGCTTGATTTGTTCCAGCATCAACGGTCGGAATAGTACCTACTAAAACTTCAATTGTATCTCTTTTCAAACAAGTACCCGAACCAAAAGTATAAACTAATTGATGTATTCCACCACCTGCAGTTGCAGGATCAAAAACACCACTTGGACTAACAATACCCGTTCCTGTCCATGTTCCACCAAAAGCTGGAGTATAACCCATCAAGGTATCCAAGCCATTATCAATACACATTGCTAAATCGATACCAGCGTTGATTGTATCTCCAAATTCAATAATTATTGTTAATGAATCTGAATTTATACAATTATTACCATCCGTATAAGTCAAGACAATATCATTATAAATACCGATTCCTGTTGCACCAGCCATATTAGCATTAAACACACCATTATTTGCATCAATAATACCTGTTCCTGTCCATACTCCACCACTTGTTGGCGTAAAGCCAGATAGTTGAATATTATCAGAATTGAAACAATAAGCAACAGTATCACCTGCATTGACTATTGGTAAGTCATGAACTCTAATTGTTCTTGTATCTACATTATCACAACCAAAGGCATTTGTAACAAAATAAGAAACTGTATGTAAACCGATGCCTGCGGTTAGAGGATCAAATGTTCCTGCAATAGAATCAATAATTCCGTTACCTGTCCAATAACCTCCAGCTGGAGTCTGTCCTGTTAATGTGGTCATTCCTGCATCAATACACATTTCTATATTAGTACCAGCATCTACAAAAGGTAAAGCACTTACAAATATTTCTATTGTATCTATACGTTCACAAGTTCCTGTACCTACTGTATAAACTGGATAATGGAAACCTGCTGAAACCTGACTTGGATCGAATACACCTGAAGCATTTGTGATTCCTGTACCTGACCAAATTCCACCTGTTGGGTAACCACTCAAATTAATAGCAACATCATCAATACATAAAGTATCATTTGGTCCTGCATTTACAGTATCACCTGCCACTACATTTATATATAATGTATCATCATTCGTACAATTATTACCATCAGTATAAGTCAAGACTACAGGATACGTTCCAACATCTCCTGCTGTAATCGGATTGAATACACCATTATTAGCATCTACAATACCTTGACCTGACCAAATTCCACCATTTGTTGGTGTAAATCCTGTTAATTGAATATTACTTGGTGTATTACAGTAAGCTACAGTATCACCTGCGTTTACATTTGGTAAAGGATGAACGATTACGTTCTTATTATCAGAACCTTCACAACCGCCAATTGCATCAACAAAAGTATAAGTCAATACATGCGTTCCATCAGTTGCTAATGCCGGATCAAAAGTTCCTATTGTAGAATCTGTAATTCCTGTACCAGCCCAATAACCATATCCTGTACCATTAACCACAGTCGCTGTTGTTACATTAAATGGTACTGCCGAGACACAAACAACCTCATCATTTTGAGCATTGACATTTGGTACACCACGAACTAATACTGTAGTTTGATCGGTATCTTCACAAGTTCCTGAACCAACAGTATAAGTCAAAGTATAAATACCTGGGTTTACTTGTCCAGGATCAAACTGACCAGTTGTTCCATTTATAATACCTGTTCCTGTCCAAGTCCCTCCTGCTGGAGAAAAACCAGTTAAAGTTATTGGGCTATCATAAATACAAACGGTATCACCTGGTCCAGCTTCGGCAACAATAACACCAATCAATTCCATCTCGGTTGTATCTGTATTCATACAACCATTTCCATCTGTATAAGTATATACTAAATCGTAAATGCCGATTCCGCCTGCTATATCTCCGTTGAAAGTACCATTATTTGCATCTACAATACCTGGGCCTGACCAGACACCTCCAGCAGGATTATAATTTGTTAATGCAATATCTGTTGGTACATAACATTCTGTTACGTTACCTGCGACAGTAACAACGGGAAGTGGAGAGATTGTTATTGATCGTGTATCTGAATTTTCACACCCTGTTACTGGATCAGTATAAACATATGTTAAAGAGTATGTTCCTGTTGCGATTGTGGGATCAAATGTTCCTGCATTTCCATCAATAATTCCTGTTCCTGTCCAAATTCCACCTAAAGGAGAATGTCCACTTAATGTATAAACTGGGTCATTAGCACAAACTAAAACATTATTACCTGCATCAACAGTAGGGATAGGATCAACTTGAATTTGCATAAAAATTTTCTTCAAACATGAACCTGTTCCTGATGTATAACTAATTGTATGTAAACCTACTCCTGCTGCTTGTGGTGAGAAATTAGGACTTGTACCAATAATACCTGGTCCTGACCATGTTCCGCCTATTGGAGAATAATTTGTAATTGTATATATACCACTATTAATACAAACCGTATCTCGCCCTTTAGATAAAATAAGTGTATCTCCAAAAGTAACCGTCATCAATAACGAATCTGTATTCTCACAACCATTATTGTTAACATATGTGTAATACAAGGTATATATTGTATCTAAGCCCCTGTATCCTAAACCGCCTGCCAAATTTGGGTTAAACATTGCATTAGCAGGATCAGTAATTCCTGGTCCTGACCATAATCCACCTAAAGGTGTATAACCTGTGATTGGAAAACTAACAGCCGTATCACACATTGTGTATGTTGCACCTGCATCTACAGTCGGTAAAGGTGCAACTGTAACCTCGATTACATCAGAGCTAATACAATCTGTAATAGGATTCGTGTAAGTATATGTCAAAAAGAATGTACCAACACCTGCTGTGTTAGGATTAAATATACCTGCACTTCCATCTGTAATTCCTGGGCCTGACCATATTCCACCCATTGGACTTGGTGATAATGTAAACGCATCTGTTTCTGCACACACTAAAGTATCATTCCCTGCATCTACATTTGTTATTCCTTCTACAACAAAATCTATAACATCTGTATCAGAGCAAGTTCCAGTACCATATGAATAAACTAAAGAATGTGTACCAACACCTGCAGCAGAAGGAGAGAAATCGGGTCCTTGACCAATTATTCCATTACCTGTCCAAATACCTCCAGATGGTGAGAAGTTATTTAGAGTATGTGTACCACTATTAATACATAATGTATCCGGGTTTCCTGCACTAACGACAAGGTTATTAACCACTGTTATCTCTGTAGAATCTAAATTTTCACAATTATTCGCATCTACGTAAGTATAATATAAGGTATATGTTCCCAAACCTCCTGCGGAGTCAATATTAAAAAAGCCTTGATTGTTATATAACGCACCAGAGCCTGACCATGTTCCACCTACTGGTGTTGCGACATTTAACTGAATATCATAATTGACATCACAGTATGTTTCATCTGCTTGAGCATTTACCGTTGGTAATCCTGAAACATTAACAACTAATTCATCTGTATTTTCACAATTATTACCATCTGTATAAGTGTATGTAATCGTATGTAATCCAACACCTGCTATTACAGGATCAAATGTTCCATTTGACTGATTAGTAATACCTGTTCCCGTCCAAGTTCCACCTAAAGGAGTTCCTGTACTAATATCAAAAGATGGTTCATTAATACAAACATTAATATTTGCACCTGCATTAACCATCGGTAATGGATGTACCGTTACATCGAATGGCACATCAGCAGGACAACCATTTCCAATATCATAATTATAATAAACAGTATAAGTTCCTGGTACAACTGAACTTGGGTCAAAAACGCCATTTGCATCAATACCTGTTCCTGACCAAGTTCCACCTTGTAAATTAGGTATTAAAGTAATTGGAGCATTATCAACACAAGTTTCAACTGGAACACCTCCATTTACAGTAATTGGACCTGGTGTAGCTTCAATTGTAAATGTTACAGTATCCGATTTAGTTGTACAATCATTTGTTATACTAATGATTGCCATATAATCCCCTGCACTCGTGAAGTTATAAGTTGGAAATGCTTGATTAGATGTCGCTAATAAATTATTAGTTGGCGAACCATCAATCTCGAAAAACTCCCAAGCATAAGTATGAATTGCTCCTCCTCCATCAAAATAAGTCACTGTTGGAGAATAAGAAAAGGCATCACAAGTAGGAGTTGGAGGAGTTAAAGTAATTGCTGGACCATCGACTACAATAATTGTATCTGCCCAAGTAGAAACACCACATGGATTAGTAGCCGTCATATTCACAATAAATTCTCCTGCTGTATTAAATAATATTTGAGCATTTGAAGAAGAATTTGATGTTCCATTTATAAAAGATGTTCCACCCGAAGGTGTAACAGTCCAATCATAAACTAAGCTATCTCCTGTTGAAGCATTATTAAAATATATTTCAATAGGATTACAACCATCACCGTTAGCTATTGGAGCAGAACCATTAGTTGAAAATGAAGCATTAGCTGTTGGCTCTCGTAAAATATGAACCCTTGATGTATCATTGAATTCACCACACAACGTGCTCACATTTACGGTTATCTCATAAAACCCTGGGCCTCCAACAAATATATGTGTTGGATTTTCAGGTGGAAAGGCTAAAGAATCTAAAGCACCTGATGCAGTATCACCAAAATTCCATGAAGGAGTTCCTGAAATACCAAAAGTACAATAATTTAAACTAAACGGTATTCCTGTGGTAGAAGCAACCGAATGACACTCTATAGCGACACTACTCAAATCTCCGGTAGGTGTCTGTGAAACAGTAATAGGTGATGAGTTCGTATGCTCAAAACACTCATTTACAGCATAAAGTGTTACATCATAAGGCATACCTCCTTGCGGTACATCTGTACATGATAAATTATCTCCTAAATCAAAAACATGAGCTGCTGAATCTTTATAAAATATAGTGTCTCGACTTCCATCGCCCCACTCCCATATATAATATACAACTCTATTACTTATAGTATCTGTATTATTCAAAGTAAATACAGTATCACCTTCACAAACATCAGCCGTTCCAACAATACTCATATCTGCTAAAGGTCTATCTAAATAAAATATCGTATCTTGAAAAGTACCGACACAACCTGCCCCATTATCCCCAGTTACCGTTACGATATAAACTCCAGGCGAAGTATATGTATATGCAGTAACATTTCCTACAAAAGGGACTGCACCACCTCCATCGCCATAATCAATCGTATAAGTATGTGTACCATTATATCCTGAAGAAAAACCGAATACAACACCGAGTTGATCGCCTGGATTAATAATTGTTTGACAGGTTTGAGTTCTATCAAATCCAGAACTACCAATCGTAAAGCCTGGTGTAGGACTTGATGTTACAGATGCCGTACCTGATGAAGTACAAGTTTGACCACCAATAAATGCACCTGCCAAAGCAGCACTACCCGTACTTATCGAAACATCTCCGTTTAATGGCAATGAAGATGGTGCATTTGAACTTGTATGTATAATACTTCCATTTTGATAATAAACTACCTGTCCATTCAAAATACCAACTGCTAATGTATCTCCAAGGCTGACTGTTCCAAAACTACCTTGATTTACTCCACTTTCATAGATTGTTATTACACCATTTTGAGTTTCAATAGCATAATCTATAGAACCAACTCCTACATATGGAGATAAATTTATACCCGGAATAATTGTTGGAGTGGCACTTGAAGGTGTTTCCCAATAAACTTGCACATGATCTCCTCCAGTACCTTCTTTATGCAAAATCTCAAAATAATATCGCTCACCTGCTACAAGTGAAAGTCCAATACTTCTTTGTGTTGAATATTTATTAAACTGTGTTACATTTGACCAACCATTGAGGTAAGCAATTAAATACAAGTTTGATGGACTTTCGTTAGAACTTAAATAAAAATGACTCGCATCATCTCCCGTTATTGTAAAATAATATGTTCCTGTTTGAGGAGCTTCTATAAAACCATAAATCTTTGAACCAAAATTACTTCCAATATTATCTGGAGCGTCTAAACTTGTTAATGTACCAGAAAATGAAGGATTGTCAGGAAAATCAGCTGAATTTGTCAGATTAGAAATTGATGTTCCATTAATCCCCATAAAACGTTCGTAATTTACAGTACCAGCACTAACTTGATTACCAGAAGAAAGGTCGCTTAGTCCAAAAGCCAATTGTACATTCGGATCTGCCACAAAACCTATAAATTCTCCTTCATCAATTGTTTGAGTAGAATTTGCACTGGAATTATAATTACTTGAACTAATAGATTTTATTAATGAATCATTACTAACTACCGAATTCACTAAATTTGTCCATGTTGCAGCTATCGGAATTGTTGGGACATGTGCCGTTGCAGTTACATTAAAAGTCGCTCCTGAAGAGTTAGGAGTAAAAGCATGTGTTGCACTTGTACCCGATGCAGTATTTGAATTTGATGAAGGATCACCAAAATCCCACCTATAAGTTGCACCTGCTTGAATAGATGCTGGGTCAATCGTAAAATTAACATTTTGTTGACCACATATTGCAGTACTGGGATTTACAATGACTACTGGTGTAGTAGGTGTAGTACATTGTGCATTAACCTCAACAACAAATATTGATTGTATAAGAATTAATATAAATATTATAGTAGGTGATTTGTAGTATAAACTTTTCATTTGAAATCTTTTAGCTTGTGTACTTTGTATTGTTCCGTTGCCGTTTGTTTTTCGGTTGTTTTCGTTTGTTTTCTATTTACTCTTATTCGTTTTCCTTAAAATATATTAACAGCATCTGTTCCTTTAAATTGGTAACAACCACCATTATTACTACGTTTTCTTCTACCAAAAATGCCTTTACCTGCTCGACCTCTTCTCGGCAATCCAAACATAGAAGCATTTCTGAAAGTTAAAGCAAGTGTAATCTCATGTGTACCATAAGTTCTTGCACCAAGTCCAGTCGTACTCAAATCATAACTGTAACCCATCGCAAACTCTGTATCTCGATTTAAGTCACCTTCAAATCCTGCTGTTAAAATGATAGAGTTGGTATTCTGAAAATCAATTAAACCTTGTTTGTTTTGGTAAAAAAGCCCTATATACATCGGACGACTTATGGTATAAACGCCATAAGAAACAACCTTGATTCCATTTTGATAATCAAATTTAAAGTTGGGTGATAAGTAAAGTATTCGTTTTTGGGAGTAATTAAAAGAAACCACTTCTATCATCGTTCCTGCATGAAAAGTAAACCGACGAGGCAAAGGAGATTCGATTTCTTGTATTGAAGCGTCAGGAGTCGTTAGGTGATGTACCGCAAAACCAATATTAGAATTAATGGCTCTTCCGCCTCCTAATGTACCACCAAATCGTGCAACAACTCCTGCGTCAAAATCTGCGTATTGCTTAGTCTGAAATATTGGTGTAGCCGTTGTTGGACGAACATCTCCTAAAACAGGATCTAACTGATCCGTAAATAGAAACTTACTCCAATCGACTGCTTTTTGTCCAAAACTTGTTTTGACTCCAGCTTGAATAATCGCATTCTTATTAAGTTTAATAAGGTAAGCATATGAAATACCAACATTAGTAGTAGTTAAAAGCCCCTCTCCTTCAACATCTTTTGAGGCTAAAATTCCAAAAGCACTATTGATAAAAGGTTCTTGTATATCTGCAGATACAACATAAGTATTGAATCCACCTGGAACATAATTCCATTGATGACGATAAGCGGTTGCTAATGTTAATCCTTCTCTCGCACCTGTAAATCCAGGGTTTAAGTAAAGGCGATTGGCGTAAAATTGTGAAAATGCAGGATCTTGAGCTTCCGCACATAATACAATTGTTACTAATACAATAACAGTGAGTAGTAACTTTTTCATAGGTGAAATTTCTTAATTTACTTTGCTGAAAGTTTAGTCTATTTGAATATTAGGTATTGTGTCTTATTATTACACATTCAAATATCAACAACAAATTCAAAACCAATTACAATAAATTATACTACTTGTCACCTTCAATCTTATTACAAAAAAGTTTAATAACTATTGCTAATAAACAATTTCAAAGAAAATTGAAACTATCAAAATTTAATAATTTATTAGAAATTATATACAATTATTCATGGTATCTAAAATAGATACGCAAATAGATTTTCCCGAAATGAACCAAAGTATCATTTTTGGAGGTAAATATTTTTTAGGCGCATCACAAAATACACACAAAACTACAAATAATCTTGTACTTAATGATTTCTGTAAGTGTTAATGTGACTTGATTTGAATGTTTTTTTCCGATTTTTAATAGGGACAAAAATCAGTGGACTATTATTACTGGAGATGAACTGTTTTATATTAATATTTCTTTTGAAGAAATCACGAATTAGTTGGTGTAGTAAGTGCATCATAATTTTGAAATTTTGTGAGTAAAACACATTTTACTTTATAGTAAAATATTGTCAATAATGTTTGTTCAATAATGTGTTTTTGTTTTTCAAGTTAAATAAACGGAGTTATATTTCAACTTGTTTCAAAAAATATGAACTTTAAACATCTAAAAAAAGCTAATGCGTTTTACATGAGTAAGTGAATTTCCTAAAACAAAACAATATATTTTAGTAAATATCAACATGTAACGTTTTCTATTCATAGAATTGTATGACAGCATTAAACGATTTTATCAAAATCGTAATATTCTTATTAAAAGAAAAAAGAAGTATCAATAAAATCGATACTTCTTTTCCTCAAATCATTTTTTAATCCTAAATATTAAGCAATTTCATAATCTACCCAAACAGAGATTGTAATTGCATTGCAACACTCATATCACCATCAATTTTAATTTTTCCGCTCATAAATGCCATCATCGGATTTAAGTCACCAGACATCATTGCTTCAAAATCTGACGCTTCCATTGAAATTGTACAATCCGCCTCATTATCCTCTTGTGATACTATGTTGCTATCACCAGTTCCATCTAAATGAATAATATTTCCACCTAAATCAAACTTAATCGTAGAACCAATTGGTGCAGCATTAGCTGCCATTTCTTGAATTTTTGCTAAAATCATTTCTTTTAGTTTATTTGTTATAATGTATGTATAATCTTTGTAACTGTATTTATTTCGTTGATAGATTTTTAATTTTCGAGACGAACGTATTCAAACGCTCTTACTTCAAAAGAAAATCAATTATTGACTACGAAACTGGAGCTTCGCAATACATAAAATCAACATAACAAATACAGCTACTTTTTATTTATCGACCTTTTCAATATTTGCTTTTAATTGATTTATATACCAATTTCGAGCATTGTTTTCTATTATCAAAGTTAAAACTTTCTCATAAACAGTTTTAACTTTTCCAATCCTTTTATTATCAAAATACGCATCCGCTAAACTTGTCAGAAACACCATTGTGTTTGAATGGAGTTTATCGTTATTTTATAAAATTTCAATTCTTTTTGTAATAATTTTTAGGTGTGAAATTTTAGAAAAAATGAAGTTATAATCATCTTATTATAAATTGATTATACATTAAAAAATCAAATCCTATATCTAATTCAAGTTGCAGATTATCTACTTATTAAATTACATAAAAATTAACTATTTACTCTTTTTACGCAAGTTGTCAAATAGACAATTTATTTTCCAAATAGTCGTCCGAATAAACCTGATTTTTTCTTATTTTTCTTATTCAATTTTTCTTGACTAACAGCGATTGAATCTTCTAATTTTGCGACCATTAAATCTCTCCATTCAGGGTTTTCATCATCAGTTTTGGCAACATCTAAGGAAGCTTGATAATATTGAATAGCTTTTTCATAATCGTCAATATAACGATTATAAAGATTGGCAATTTGGAAATAATGTTCTGCTTTCATTTCAATATCGCTATGTTGGGTTAGCATCGGTAACGCCTTTTCGTAAATATCAACTGCTTTTTCATTTTCGCCCATTTTTAATAAAATACTGACCATTGAGACATAGGTTTTACCTAATTTTTCAGAATCTTCATCTTGAAGTTCGGTCGCATAATGATAATTGCGTAAAGCATCGGTGAGATTATCTTGAGCATAATAAATCGAACCTAATTGTAGATGTATGATTTCTTGTTGAGCAAGATCCTCTTTGTCTTGATAAATTTCTAAAGCGGCTTCAAAACAATCTGCAGCATCATCATAATTTTGACTTTCTACATAAATCAAACCTAAATTATTGAAAGGAGCTGCGGCATCGATTTCATTTTCCTCATTGATTTCGATAGCAGCTTCATAATATTCAATAGCTTCATTAAAAGCTTCATTAAGTGCAGCAATATTTCCTAAATCAGCCAATAGTTTTGCACGAAGTGCTTCCTCTTCGTTTGTACTATCTTGCAAAAGTGCTAATGCTTTTTCAAATTCTACTTTAGCAGTTTCCGTCTCTTTTTTCGAAAGTGCTAACACACCGAAACGACGGCGTAAACCAGCCGTTTCTGCATCATTTAATTCAAAAGTTGCACTATTTTCGTGTATAAAATTTAGACCTTCTTCTGCATTTTCATGATGATTGTAATCAAAACAGGCTTCTATATATGCTTCATAAGCAGTTTTGATTTGAACTAAATCTGCTTTATCAGTGATTAATTCGTCTACACTGCTTTTTAATTCTGCTAAATGTTCTTCTTGTTCGGTAGATAATTCGATTTTTGAAAAGATGGCAGCATCTAACTTTGGCATGATTGTTTGTTTTAGTGAACGCCAAAAATACTAACCTTAATCGGATTCTAAAAAAAAACTTATTTTAATATGCCATAAGAATATTAAAAAAAATGTCAAGAAAAAGGAAGGATGTGACTTATTAATGTTGAATATCAGTCATACTATACGATATTCAGTAAGCAGGTTGCAAAATTAATATTGAGTTCAAACAAAAAAATTTACTTTTGTGTCTGCTTATAAATAAAATACAATTTATAAAATCCTTTAAAATAATAACTCGATGACGAATATATTAAAGTATTCATTCTTAGTAGTTTGCATGTTGTTTATTTCAACAGTTAGTTTTGCTCAAGATAAAGACAGTTCAACTACCGAAATTTTAGAAATTCTTACCTTATTAGAAGAACATGAAAAGGATGAAATCGTTATTCATGCTCGTTCACAACGGGACATTCCTCAAGATGATGAATTAGCATGGCTTTTAGCAAATATGAATGATTCCGCAAAGGCACGAGTATTATTGTACATTCAGCGTAAAGCTGGTTCTCGTATAAAACCTAAAGCTGGAACAGCCGATATTTATTGGTTAGAATCATCACATGATTTTGGAACAATCCGTGAAGGCAAATTTGTTACACATAAATTTGAATTTGAGAATATTGGTGATGTTGCTTACAATATCAAAGAAGTAGAAGGTTCTTGTGGCTGTACGATTGCAGATTATTCTTCTAAAGCCGTTCCTCCAGGAGGAAAAGGATATATTTTAGTGAAATTTAACTCCAAAGGTAAAAAAGGTGACAATACCGAATTTGTTACAGTTATCGGAAATAGTCAACCAGAACACGTTTCATTAATTATAGAAGCAAAAGTTTATTAGTAGTTTAAGTTGTTTTGTAGTTTCTTATTATTCACGTTTCGCTAAAACGTAAAATAAAAATCACAATTACTAAATTTTACTTCGTAAAATTCTTTTTTCACGCAGATTCACGCAGATTCACGCAGATTTTCTAATAATTGGTAAAAAAAAATTGATTTTATTAATGAAAACCTGCGGAATCTTCGTGAGATGATTGTTTTGCAAGGCAAAACGTAAGATTTTCATTTTTAAATTTAATATCAGCGAAACATGAATTATTATTCAAAACTACTTAAACTACTTAAACTACAAAACTACTCAAACTACTCAAACAATATTTTCTCCGTAATCCATTGATTGCCAAATCTAAATTGGATAAAGTAAAAACCTTTTTGATTATTACTTAAATCTAAAATATTTGTTGTTGGTGTATTGATTTGTTGAATTCGTTTTCCTAATGTATTATAAATGATGATTTCATTTGGAAATTTATCTGAAGTAAAGTAAAGTATTCCATTAGTTGGATTCGGAAACACTTTAATTGTTTTTGTATTTTCAATCTGCGTTGTATTGACAAAATTTGGCACACAAAATCGTATCGTATCTCTAAAACCAAAATCTCCATTGATAATCCCTAATTGTGTTGTATCTGTTGTAATTTCAAAATACCCAGGTAAAGAACCTCCTCCTCCACTCAAGCCATCTCCATAATTATCTTCAATCACTGCTCGATAACAACCATTTGGCAAACAAATATTGTTTGCAATTAATGTATTTTCAAAACTTGAACCTGTGATTTGTGATGCATTTACTGAAAAAACAGCATTTCCATTTATATTTAATATTTTATAAGATATTTCTTCGGGCCAAGAATCTGTTTGTAAATTAATATTAACATTAGTATTAAAATTATTAATATTAAAATTTTGAGTTACTGAATTATCCGTATTATCCTCATCTGTTATGCCAGGAACAGAAATAGAAACAGATAAAATTTGATTTCCTAAAGGTAAACTCACTAAAGGTAAATCAATAATAGCAGTTCTAAACCAAGCTAAACTTCCCGTCCATTGTTCCGTCAAAATCACACCATTATTATATTGATACGTAATATTTAAGGCGTTGATTGTATTACTACCTAAATTTTTAACGTAGATTTTAGGTTGTTGAACATTGCCGCAAGCGTTAAAATTTCCGATAGAATCAATTACTAAATTATCAGCAAATAAAGCCGTTACGAAATATTGTCCATCAAGAGTTGTGATGCCAGTATTTAGAGGATCAAGCCAATGCTTGAGTTGTGTTCCCGATGTTCCTCCACCAAGCCACGAAACCGCTAATTTTCCAAACTCATCAAATCCACTATTTGTACAAGAAGCATTTCCACCGTGTAATTGACCAATAATTCTACCATTAATATCAAATAACGGTGCTCCGGAAGAACCACCTTCTGTAGTTCCAACTTCCCAGTTTTGCACTCGCCAGTGATCAATATTGTAAGCAAAACCATCAGAAACTGTCCCTAAATCTTCCGATATTTTCTTAACATCACCATTAGGATGATGAATGCAGACCGTATTAGTTGAACTACTAAATGAATTATTCCAACCAGCATAATAAATTAAATAGTTCTGTGGCGGAACTGTACTTAATTCTAATAATGCCATATCGGTTTGAGGAAAAGTCGCACGAGTAACACTGCCCGAAATACTTTGAGTTACATTTCCATCTCCACCATTACAATTTGGGCTTTCATAATTAAATACAAAAAGCCAAGTATTTTCATTTCCATCAAGACAATGTTCACCTGTTAGTATATAAGGTGTCGTATCTTGTGCCGTATTATTAACCATCGTACCCGAACACCAACGTGTATTTCCATCCGTCAAAATCATAGCAACGGATAACTTTTCGTCTTGCCAATCATTTCCTGCTGAACAATTCACATCAATATTACAGTTTCCCGAATCTCCAAAATCCTTATCCAAACTTTGGATATAATCATTTGCGGTCTTAAACATATCACGATAAGCATGAATAATACTTGAAACTTGTAATCGTCCTTGACCTCTAACAGCAATCGGCTCATAATATTCTAAAATTACGGTTTGTCCTTTTACTGGTGCAGTCGAAAATTTTTGATGTTCTTTATTATTAATATGTGTAAATGCACCAGTTGAATACGTTTTATCTATATTGTAAATAAAAAATTCTGCACCATAAGGCATATAAAAATCATCAAAAATAAAATTGATGGATTTAGCCCCTTTCGATTGTATTTTTAAACGCCAGACATTATCACCATTTGGTAATTGTTCCCAAATCCCTGAATTATTTAAGTTTAGTTGAGCAGAAAAATCTTTTCCGAAACGAAGCGGAATTGATTTGTTTTGTTTTTCTAAATCGTCTTCTGCTCGCAATTGATTTTCATTAACAATAGGTAAAGTGTAGATAGGAACATCATTGATAAGGTTATTCGTAAAACTTGGAGGTGTACTTGATATACTTATTTGACCAAAAGTAAGGTGACAACTGAATAACCAAATTGATAATAATAATGATTTTTGCATTTTATTAATTTTATTGAATATTAAAATTTTATAACAATGAGTTGATTATTGACTCTGATTTTTATAATAACGATATGTAATATACACTTGTTTGTCGATTCTCGATTTACTTTCTATAATTGAATTGTAGAAACTTCTAATGATTTTTTTTTATAAAAACAATTGTATAATTAGAGAAATACTTCTACCTTTGCACTCGCAAATTTATTAGTTAACCATTAAAAAACTTGAGGACCTTTTAGAATGTTAGAAGAAAAGGATCAAATTGAAGAAACTCCACAAGAAGAAACTACTCAAAATGAGGAAGTTAAGCAGGAGGAAGTAGTTACAGAAGAGACTGTAGAAGCGGTTAAAGAAGTAACAACAGAAGCAACAGAAGCTGTTGAAACTACAGAAGAAGAGACAGTTGACACAACTGCACATGATGATTTTGATTGGACAATAGGAAAAAGAAACACTTTATCTTATACACAATCAGAAATTGATGATTACATAGTTACTTATGAATCAACATTAACATCAGTTGCTGAGAATGAAATCGTATCAGGATTAGTAAGTGCTATTTCAGACGGTGACGTTGTATTAGATATTGGATACAAATCAGATGGTTTAGTTTCTTTATCAGAATTTAGAGATACACCAGATTTAAAAGTTGGTGATAATGTCGATGTTTATATTGAGACGAGAGAAGATGCACGTGGACAATTAGTTTTGTCACGTCGTAAAGCGAAATTATTAAGAGCTTGGGAAACTATCGTTGATTCATTCAACAATGGAACAGTCATCAAAAGTACTGTTGTAAGTAAGACAAAAGATGGTTTAATCGTAGATACTTACGGATTAGAAACTTTCTTACCAGGTTCTCAAATTGATATTCGTCCGATTCTTGATTATGATTCTTATGTTGGTAAAACAATGGAATTTAAAGTTGTTAAAATCAACGAATCTATTAAGAACGCAGTAGTATCACATAAAGCATTAATCGAAAGCGATTTAGCTGAACAAAGAGAAGCAATCATCTCAAGCTTAGAGAAAGGACAAGTTCTTGAAGGTTTAGTGAAGAATATCACAGACTTTGGTGCATTCTTAGATTTAGGTGGTGTTGATGGTTTATTATACATTACAGATATTTCTTGGGGTAGAATCAAGCATCCGAGTGAGATTCTTAAACTAAATCAAAGAATAAATGTTGTAGTATTGGACTTTGATGAAAACAAAAAACGTATTTCATTAGGTTTAAAACAATTACAACCTCATCCTTGGGAAGTTCTTGCAGAAGAAATCAAAGAAGGTTCGACAGTAAAAGGTCGTATCGTAAACATCGAAGATTACGGTGCATTCTTAGAAATTCAGCCAGGTGTAGAAGGATTGATTCACGTATCTGAGGTAACTTGGAGTAATCAGCCTGTAAACGCAAGAGAATTCTTTAAGTTAGATCAGATTCACGAAGCAAAAGTAGTTACAGTAGATAGAGATGACAGAAAGATGTCATTGAGTTTGAAAAAATTAACCAAAGATCCTTGGAGTGAAATTCAAACAACATTCCCTAAAGGTAGCCGTCACACTGGCGAAGTCAAGAATTTGACACCTTATGGAGTATTTGTTGAATTAGCAGAAGGAATCGGTGGAATGGTACATATATCAGACCTTTCATGGACTAAACGATTCTCTCATCCTTCAGAATATACGAAAATTGGTAGCGATATCGATGTAGTTATTTTGGAAATTGATAAAGATAGTCGTAAATTAAGTTTAGGACACAAACAAATCGAAGAAAATCCTTGGGATACTTTCGAAAATGTGTTCCCAGTAGGTTCGCATCATGATGCTACTATCTTGAGAAAAGATGATAGAGGTGCAATTGTCTTGTTACCTTATGGATTAGAAGCATTCGCTCCTATCAAACATATTCGTAAAGAAGATAATACACCAGGAGAAGTTGATGAATCATTAACTTTCAAAGTACTTGAATTTAATCGTGACGACAAACGAATCTTAGTATCTCATACTCGTTATTTAGACGATTTGAGACGTGCAGCAGCAAATGAGGAAAGAGTAGCGAAGCGTTCAGAACGCAACAAAGCTCGCAAAGCTGTTAAAGATCAACAATCTAAGATTGAGAAAACAACTTTAGGTGATTTAGATGTATTCTCACAGTTGAAAAATCAGTTATCAGATAATGACGATAACCAGTAAGTCACGAGTTACACAGTATTAGGCAGAGATCAAACAGAGATATAACAAAGATTAAATGGGTTAAGAAATGAGATGTTTTCCTCGGTTAGTCACAAACACAACCGAGGAATTTTACCCCAAAATTTGTTTTTCTGAATGCTTATTACTAAATTTGTAAGACAGAGATAAAAACAGAGATATAACAAAGATTAAATGGGTTAAGAAATGAGATGTTTTCCTCGGTTAGTCACAAACACAACCGGGGGATTTTATTTTAAACCAAAATCAAATCTGTTTTTTAATATAAAAAAAGCTATATCAGTATGACTGATATAGCTTTTTTAGTTTTGGAAGTAAGTAACAAATAATTAATTCTTTATATAAAACTCTAAGAATCTAAAAAATCCATCATCATTTCTACTACTTCCTCAGTATTCTCTAATAATAACCAATGTGAAGCATTTTCGATAATAATTAATTTACCATTTTGACAATAAGACAAATTTCTTTCTGCAACATCCGTTGTAAGATATAAATCATTTTCGCCCCAAAGTATCAAAACTGGCATTTTCAGAAAAGCATTGTTAACTTTTGTTGGCATCGAACGATACCAATTTATCATGGATTGAATTGTATTCGGTTGTGACCAAGCATTCTGATAGCGTTGTGTTTCGGATACAGAAAGTTGGGAAGAATGGTTTTGAACTAAAAGCTTAAAATTGTTCGCTTGTAGCAATTTTTCGGGTAATATTGGTAAACGAAAAAAAAACAAATACCAGCTTTTTATCCATTGATGGAAACCTAATTGACGTAAATTTTGAAATACAGCAGGATGAAAACCACTAATTGCAATAAGTCTTAAAATACGATTTGGTTCTTTTATTCCGATTAAAAAAGCGATAAACGCACCATAATCATGCCCTGCCAAATAAAATTGTTGGTAACCAAAATACGTCATCAAATTTAACGCATCTTGAGCTAAAATATGACTTGTAAAATCATTGACTTTTATAGGTTTGTCACTAAGATTATAACCTCTTTGGTCAGGTGTAATAACCCGAAAACCATTTGACATCAACCGTCTCATCACTTTCTCCCAACCAAACCAAGCATCAGGATAACCATGTAACAACAAAATCGGTGTGTCATTTTCATTATCTGAAAAAGCAACATTTAGCGTAATATTTGGTAATGTAATGCGTTGTTCGATGATGTTCATAACACAAAATACGTACAAAAAAAGCAAGATGTCAATAAATTGACATCTTGCTCATATTTTATCCCGAGTAATCAGGAAATTTTGCATTTTGTGTACGATATTCAGTTTTGACTATTTATCTCCAGTTGACACAGCTTCTTCAACTGTTTTTTTATTTATAATTTCTGTTGTAACATTTTGAGGAACAAAAACAGTATATGTAACTGTTTCAGATAATTTGTCACCTTCTTTATTAATAATGACATCCTTGTTACGACCTGGTGAAGTCATCGTAACGCCTGCGTCTGTATTATCTAACTTCAAGTTATAACGTCCTTGAGTTAATAAATACTTTAACATGTGTACATTTGAGTTTTCTAATTTGATGCTCATGTGTACGCGCAATGTGCTTTCGCTCCATTCTTGTACCTCTACATCCCCATTCAAATTAAGAACTACAGAGGTACTACCTTGTAAGTTAAACGTTTTCACAACAGTTTTTTCTGTTTGTGCGTAAGTAAAACTTGTTGTCAAAACCAAGGCAATAAGTGTTAATAAATTTTTCATGGTAACCTCCTTTTTTCTGTTTATCTAACAATATATGTTATTTATTCAAAATAACCAAATTTTATTCTATGAAATATATTTCTACTTAATTGATTTTCGGATACTTATCAATTTTATTAGCAAATCTTCTAATTGATTTAATGGAAGCATATTCTTTCCGTCAGATTTAGCAATATTCGGATTTGGATGTACTTCTATAAATAAACCGTCAACACCTACTGCAATTCCTGCTTTTGCAACTGTTTCAATCATTTTTGGTCTTCCACCAGTTACACCGTTTGTTTGATTTGGTTGTTGTAGCGAATGTGTGCAATCCAAAATAACATCAGCACCAAACGATTGCATGACAGGAATCCCACGAAAATCAACAACTAAATCTTGATAACCGAAAGTTGTACCTCGTTCTGTCAACCAAACCTTATCATTTCCCGATTCTACTACTTTTTGCATCGCAAACTGCATTGCTTCGGCACTTAAAAACTGACCTTTTTTAATATTAACTACTTTTCCCGTTTTGGCAGCAGCAACTAATAAATCAGTTTGACGACATAAGAATGCTGGAACTTGTAATATATCTACATATTTTGAAGCAATTACGGCTTCTTGTTCTGTATGAAAATCTGTTGTAGTTGGTATTTTGAATTTTTCTCCAACTTTTTGAAGAATTTCTAATGCTTTTTCATCTCCGATTCCTGTAAAAGAATCTAATCGAGAACGATTTGCTTTTTTGTAAGATCCTTTAAATATATATGGTATTTTTAATTTATCACAAATCGTAACAACCGCTTCTGCAATTTCCATTGCCATTATTTCTCCCTCAATTGCACAAGGTCCAGCTATCAAAAAAAAGTTACCAGATTCTGTATGTTTTATGTTAGGTATAAGGTCTAAATTCATTACGATTTAATTTTCAATTCCATATATAAATAGAACGTAAAAGTACATCAAAACGTTGGTTTAAAATATGATTAAAATCAAAATTTTATTTCATTTTTTGATTCTAAAAATCAACATGTCAAACTATTATTTTGATAAAATCATTAATTCAAAATTAATTTGTTTCATTTTAGACTTTTCTAAATACCGATTTAGGTTTAAATCTAAATTGGCAAAATAATAAAAGTTGAAATAAAAACGGTTCATTGACAATTTTTGCCAAAAGCAAAAATTATTGTTTTACGTAGCGGCTGTCTTTAGCTGCCATAAACAATTTCAAACAAAGACGGCAGCTAAAGACAGTCGCTACTGGCAAAAATTGTCAAACAACCATAAAAATTAATTTCTATTTCATTTCGTTTTTTTATACTGCTGCCTTAAAGGTAGTTGTTTTTCGCTAAAAAAGATACTTTATCTGATTAACTAACAAAACCTTAGAAAAAAGCTCTAAACAGTTTTTTTAGGTAGATAGAACTGCGATTATTACATCAATTTAAACAAAATGAACTAATCTTTTAATAAAATTCTTTTAAACTCATCATAAATCCTTATCTTTGTGCCGCTTTTGATGAAAAGCAATTTTTTTATAATTATTTAAAATAAACTTCATGTACGCAATTGTAGAAATTGCCGGTCAACAATTTAAAGTTGAAGAAGGACAAACACATTTCGTCCACCGGTTAGAAGCCAATGAAGGTGACAAAGTTTCATTCGACCGTGTTTTATTGGTTGAAAATGCAGGAACTGTTACTGTAGGCACGCCAACTGTATCAGGTACAGCGGTTTCAGCAACCGTTTTATCTCATGAAAGAGGTGACAAAGTCATCATTTTCAAAAAGAAACGCGGTAAAGGTTACAAAACGAAAAACGGTCACCGTCAATCTTTTACAAAGATTCAAATTGATTCAATTGGATAATCACAAAGATTGAAAAGAATCAAATTTAATTTTTAAAACATCCAACTCGTTCGATACAATAAATTATATAATAAAGCATTGCCGCTGAGTTCAAATTTATTGATTGAATGATTCTAAAATAAAATATCATGGCTCACAAAAAAGGTGTCGGTAGTACGGATAACGGACGTGACAGTAAGAGCAAACGTCTTGGTGTAAAATTATTTGGTGGTCAATCTGCGATTGCAGGTAATATCATCGTTCGTCAAAGAGGAACTCGCTTTCACCCAGGTGAAGGTGTTGGTTTAGGTAGAGATTTTACTATCTTTGCTACTAAAGATGGTGTTGTTTCTTTTACAAAAGGTCGTAAAAACAGAACTTTTGTAAACATCGTTGACGCAGAATAATATTAAGCGAAAGCTTCAATAAACACAAAAGCCGACTAAAATTAGTCGGCTTTTGTTGTTTTACCTAAGTGATGTTTCGAGACTAAATAAACTGGTTTTTGAAAAATCCCATAAAACAATAGAATTTTAGAATTTATCAAAATTATTTTTGTGCTGATGTTATACCAACATCAACACATCAACACATCAACACAAAAAATAAATTCAAATAACTCGTATATTTAGGTTTATTGTAGCTTCCCCGATTTTTTGGGAAAATTTTCAAAGAATCAATAAACTTAAAATAACCCAGTAACCTTCCCAGTTTCCACATTCACATCAATCCGTCTAAAGTTCGGATTAGAACCAGTTCCTGGCATCAACTTAATCGTTCCGGCCATCGGCACAATAAAACCTGCACCTTGAAAAACTTTCACATCATGTACTTGCAAACGCCAACCTGTCGGGCGACCTTTCAACGCAGGATTATCCGACAAACTCAAATGCGATTTCACCATACAAACGCCCAAATCTTTAAGACTTTCGTTTTCTTGTAGCTTCGCAATTTTTTTCATGGCTTCATCAGAAAAATCAACGCCATCGCCACCGTAAACTTGCTTTGTCAAGGCTTCTATTTTTTCAATAATCGTATCTGTAGAATTATAAGAATATTGGAACTCACTCGGTTCTTCACAAGCATCGACAACGGCTTCCGCCAATTCAACCGCTCCTTCTCCACCCTTCAACCAGTGTTTTGAAACTGCAACTCGTACACCTTTTGTTTCGACGGCTTTACGAATAAAATCAATCTCATCATCATGATCCGTATAGAAATGATTAATACAAACTACAGGCGTAACACCAACCGATTGAACCGTTTCGATATGTGCTATTAAATTGCCCATTCCAGCTTCTAAAAGTTCCAAATTCTTTTCTGTGTAAGCTTTATCTAATGCTTTTCCGGGAACAACTTTTGGACCTCCACCGTGCATTTTCAACGCTCGAACCGTCGCTACAATTACCGCACAATCCGGTTTTAATTCACTAAAGCGACATTTCAAATTAACGAATTTTTCAAAACCAATATCTGCTCCGAAACCACTTTCTGTCAAGTGATAATCTGCTAATTTCAAACCTAAATAATCGGCTGTAATCGAAGATTGTCCAATCGCAATATTTGCAAAAGGGCCAGCATGAACGAAAACAGGTTGACCTTCAATCGTTTGTACCAAACTCGGCATAATTGTTTTCGCCATAATTGCCGTCATTGCTCCTGCAACTTCCAAATCTTCGGTCGTAATCGGTTTACCTCGTTTGTTGTAAGCGACAATCATTTTTCCGATACGTTCTCGCATATCTTTTAGGTCTTTGGCTATTGCCAAAATCGCCATCAACTCTGACGAAACCGTGATTTGAAAACCGGATTCCATCATAAAACCATCTCGTTTTCCACCTAAACCAATCATTATCTGACGTAATGCTTGAGCCGAAAAATCAATCGCCCAACCAATTTCGATATTTCGAGGATCAATATTCAAACGAGTAACATTACGCTTTGCTAAAAATTTATCGCCATAATTAAACTCATGCTGCATTCGAGCCGTTAACGCAACCATTGCTAAATTATGAGCCTTTTCAATCGCATCAATATCGCCTGTCAACCCCAAACTAAAGTCTGTCAAAGGAATACATTGTGCTAAACCGCCACCAGCAGCCGAACCTTTAATATTAAAAGTTGGGCCTCCAGAAGGTTGGCGAATTGCTGCAGATGCTTTTTTGCCAATCACGCCCAAACCTTGTAATAAACCAATTGTCGTTGTAGATTTTCCTTCGCCTAAAGGTGTTGGCGTGATTGCTGTAATGTCGATATATTTTCCGTTAGGTTGGTCTTTCAAACGATTCAAAATGCGTTGTCCGTCAACTTTACCAAAATAATGTCCATAAGGTAAAACCTCTTCTTTTTCTAATCCTAAAATATCGCCTAATTCATAAATGGTTTTCATATTGGCTTCCGCAGCTTCTGCTATTTGCCAATCTGCCATTTCAAGCGGATTCAATTCTTTCATTTTTAATGTGCATTTTTAGTATAAAATAGGTTGTAATGTTATAAGAAAATAAGGGAATTTGCAAATTATCCATAATGTAAAATCAACCAACATTTTCCGTACCTTTGCAGTCATTTTAAAATATTATACCTTATACTTCATAGTTTATACTTAAATAACATGATAACAGTTGATTTCGAGTCGGTTCGGATAGATAGAATAATGACACACTTTGTTGGTAATCCGATGCGTGATGGTGATTTGTTACTATCAAATGGTTACACAGAAGTGCATGATGATAGTCAAATCTATTTACAAAAGTATTTTTTATCGCCTTTTCAGCCGATTGACTTTTATAATTTTCTGCCAACAGGCGAAAATTTAGATGTTTATTCATTGGCAAAACGCTTGTTTGCGGATGCCAATGAAATGGTAGAAATCTCGAAAGATATTGCACGATTGATTTACGAACATTCTAACAATGAAAAAATCAAAGAAGGCGAAGTCAATGTTGTTTTCTTCAATGATGTTGTTTTTGATGATGAAATGGTGAATGCTATCGGAATTTTCAAATCTGAAACTTTCGAGCCATTTTTGCAAATGAACGAAATCGGAAAACGTTACGAAATCGTTCACGGAAGTGGCATCGGTTTGAAAAGTTTGGACAAAGGTTGTTTGGTTTTTGATAGCGATGAAGAAGAAGGTTATTATATTTTGACAGTTGATAAATCCTCTCGTAGCAAGGCTTCTATGTATTGGAACAATGAGTTTTTAAGATTGAAACCATCGAGCGATGAATTTCATTATACAAAAGATGTATTAAATATTGCGAAAGACTTTTTAACAAAAAAAGTCCCGAAAGAACTCGAACTCGACAAAACCGAAACCATCAATATGTTAAATAAAACGATGGATTATTTCAAAACAAATACCGATTATATTCAAGATGATTTTGAAGAAACGGTTTTTGAAAATGAGGAAGTTAGAGATTCGTTCCGTGCTTATAATTCAGAATATCGTACTTCTCACGATTTAGAAACTATTCCAAGTTTTGAAATCAATGATCAAGCGGTAAAAAAGCAAAATCGTGCCTTCAAATCAGTTTTGAAATTGGATAAAAACTTTCATGTGTATATTCATGGTGATAAGAGTTTGATTGAACGGGGTGAAGAAAATGACGGACGAAAGTTTTATAAGATTTATTATGAGGAGGAAAATTGATTTTGTGTTTGAATGTTTTTAAGTAGAATTAGTTTGTCCTAATCTTACAATCTAAAACCTTCAACCCTTCCGTCATTCCGACGAAGGTCGGAATCTCCTTAACAGTTAAGACGACAATTATAGTAAAGGTACTAATAGAAACTTATCACCTTCAAAATATTATTTTTAAATTCACCATCAAACCAACATTTAAATAAGCCAAAAGCTGTAAAATAATTACAGGTTAATTTATCCAAAAGTAAGGTTTGATGGTGAAGAAAATTGCTTGATATATATTGGTTGTAACGTTTTACTTTGTTCTACTGAAAGCTAAACCAAAAACTGTTTGGGAGATTCCCAATCAAGTTGGGAATGACGGAAATTGTTGGACGAAAATGACTAATTACTAATCACTATTGTACTAATCACTAAAACTATGACATTCCAAGACTTTGGATTAACAAAATATTTGAATTACGCACTTACTGACTTAGGTTTTGACAAACCGACACCAATTCAGCAAGAAGCTTTTTCTGTGATTCGTGGCGGACGAAATGTCGTTGGTGTTTCGCAAACAGGAACTGGTAAAACCTTAGCGTATGTGTTGCCAATGCTGCAAAATTTAAAATTCTCAAAGCAAGAATCTCCGAGAATTTTGATTTTGGTGCCGACTCGTGAGTTGGTGATTCAGCAAGTGGAACAAATAGAAACGTATGCGAAATATATGACTGTTCGCATTATCGGTGTTTATGGTGGCGTGAATATGAATACACAAGCACAACAGTTTGCAAACGGTGTTGATATTTTGGTTGCAACACCTGGACGTTTGTATGATTTGGTGCTTAATGGTGTCATAAAGCTTAAAACGGTAAAACAATTGGTTGTTGATGAAGTTGATGTAATGTTGGATCTGGGTTTTCGTTTTCAACTGAATAATATTTTTGAATTGTTACCTGAACGTCGTCAAAATATCATGTTTTCAGCGACAATGACGGAAGAAGTTGATGCTTTGATTGATGATTTTTTCATTAAACCAGTAAAGATTTCGATTGCTGTTAGTGGAACACCTTTGGATAATATCGCTCAATCGGCTTATCAAGTTGAGAATTTTTATACAAAAGCAAACTTACTGACGGAATTAATTAAAGACAAAGATAAGTTTAGTAAAACCTTAGTTTTTGTCGCTACAAAGAAAAATGCTGATCGATTATTTGAGTATTTAGAACCTCGTTTTGGTAAAGATATGGTGATTATTCACTCGAATAAATCACAAAATTATAGGATTCGTTCTTTGGAACAATTCAATGATGGTAGAAAGCGAATCTTAATTGCAACCGATGTCATAGCAAGAGGTTTGGATTTGGATAAAATTACGCACGTTATTAATATGGACGTACCGACTTTTCCCGAAAACTATCTGCATAGAATCGGTCGTACAGGTCGTGCAGAACACGAAGGAAAATCAATTTTATTCTATACAGAAAAAGAAAAAGAAGCCTTAAACGCAGTTGAAACCTTGATGGATTACGAAATTCCTAAAATTGAATTTCCAGAAGATGTTGAAGTTTCTATCATGTTATTACCAGAAGAACGTGAGAAATTCCGACAAAAAAACCCAAATCGAAATTTAAAAAATAGAGAAGAAGGTGGCGGAGCATTTCATGAGAAAAAGGATAAAAACAAAAAAGTTAATTTAGGAAATAGTAAGAAACTTAAACACGAACGAAAGTACAAAAAGCCAAAATCTCGTGGTGATAAAATTCAAAATCGTCGGAAAAAGAAGCGATGATAAGATATTAGTTTGACGGTAAACTAAAAAATAAGGTTCTTTGAATTGTTTTGTGGAAATGCTCAAAATTTTAAATAATAAAAACTTTTCAACGATAGCATTTGGTAGCAGGTATTTGATTGAAAATCAATAGAGTACCGAATACAAAATACCATCGTAACAGAATCAAGTACAGAATGACAAAAGGATTTGTTTTTAGAAAGCTGTTTTTTTATATACCTTTGCACTCCGTAACGTTAGCAAATGAATAATATGTAATTATTTCAAAAATCAATTACACATTATTCATTTTGATTTTTAGCAAAATGACAAAATACGTATTTGTTACGGGCGGAGTAACATCTTCATTAGGAAAAGGAATTATAGCAGCATCATTAGCCAAACTACTACAATCACGAGGTTTTCGTGTTACTATCCAAAAATTCGATCCGTACTTAAATGTTGATCCAGGTACATTAAATCCTTACGAACATGGCGAATGTTTTGTCACTGAAGATGGTGCAGAAACAGATTTGGATTTAGGTCACTATGAGCGTTTCTTGAACATTCCTACTTCACAAGCGAACAACGTCACAACTGGACGAATCTATAGAACCGTTATTGAAAAAGAGCGGAAAGGTGATTATTTGGGCAAAACCGTGCAGGTTGTACCGCACATTACGGATGAAATCAAGCGTCGAGTTAGAATCTTAGGAAATACGAACGAATATGATATTGTTATCACTGAATTAGGCGGAACAGTTGGCGATATTGAATCGTTGCCGTATTTGGAGGCTTTACGCCAATTACGTTGGGAATTAGGTTCTGATAATTGTATTTCTATTCACTTGACATTGATTCCTTATTTGAATGCTGCGAAGGAATTAAAAACAAAGCCGACACAACATTCTGTCAAAGAAATGTTGAGTACAGGAATTCAACCTGATATTTTGGTTTGTCGTACTGAACATTCACTTTCTCCTGCAATTCGTAGAAAAATTGCTCGTTTTTGTAATGTCGAATTAGGTGCAGTTATCGAATCAATTGACGCAGAAACGATTTATGATGTACCGCTTTTGATGTTGAAGGAAAAACTGGATACCATTGTTATGTCTAAACTACGATTATTAGACAAAAACGAACCGAATCTCAATACATGGAAAGGCTTTTTAGGTAAACTAAAAAATCCTTACGAAGAAGTCGAAATTGGTTTAGTCGGTAAGTATAACGAACTTCAAGATGCTTACAAATCTATCTACGAATCCTTCATTCATGCTGGTGCAATGAACGAATGTAAAGTTCGAGTTCGTCCGATTCATTCGGAAAGTATTAATAAAAATAATGTTGGTGAAAAATTAGCAGATTTGCATGGAATTTTGGTTGCTCCAGGATTCGGCGAACGTGGAATTGAAGGAAAAATCGAAGCGATTAAATATGTTCGTGAAAACAATATTCCTTTCTTTGGAATTTGTTTAGGAATGCAATGTGCTGTTGTGGAATTTGGTTTAAATGTATTAAATTTGGAAAATGCTGCTTCTATCGAAATGAATCCTGATACACCAAATCCGATTATCAATTTGATGGAAGAACAAAAGAAAATCACACAAATGGGCGGAACGATGCGTTTAGGTGCTTATCCGTGTGAGATTCGTCGCAATACGAAAGCAGCAAATGCCTATAAGTCACTGAAAGTCAGTGAACGTCATCGTCATCGTTACGAATTTAATAATGCTTATATCGAACAAATCGAAAAGCATGGATTGAAACCTGTTGGTATTAATCCTGAAACAGGTTTGGTAGAAATTGTAGAATTGAAAAATCATCCATGGTTTATCGGTGTACAATTTCATCCAGAGTTGAAAAGTACAGTAGAAAATCCACATCCACTTTTTGTAGCATTTGTTAGAGCTGCAATGGACAATAAGAAATAGGTATGAAGTGTAGTATTTAGAATTTTATTATATGGCAATCGCAAGAAAAAACGGTGTTGGTTTTCCAAACCTTTTAACCATCAAAAGAGGTTCGGAGAACCGAAACCGTTTGTAGAAAATTGTAATTCAAGTCATTTTTTGAGGTTCGGAGAACCGACACCGTTTCTTACGATTACCATAAATTTTATTATCTTGCTTACTATATTTTTTAACTTGAAATATGAGATATAAATAATAAAGTTTTAAAATACCTTATACTTCATACCTTATACTTTATACTTACAAAAATGAATAAGAGATTATCAGATTTAAGAACGTTGATGCAGACGTATAATTTAGATGCGTATATTATTCCAAATACAGACCCACATCAAAGTGAATATATTACAGAACATTGGCGATCAATGACTTGGATTTCGGGTTTTGATGGCTCGGCAGGAACTTTGGCTGTAACAAATGACTTTGCAGGACTTTGGACAGATACTCGTTACTTTTTACAAGCAGAACAGCAACTGGCTGGTTCGGGTGTAGAGTTAGTCAAACTGGAAGCACAAGGTAGAGCCGAATATATAGATTGGTTAGCAAATAACTTGAAGGAAGGTTCAGAAGTTGGAATTGATGGAAAGTTGTTTTCGATTGCTCAAATCGCTATGATGCGTAAAAAGTTTGAAGCAAAAGGAATTAACTTGGTCGCTTGTGATGATTTAATCAAAGTGATTTGGAATGATAGACCTGCGATTCCTGCAAATCCTATTTTCATCCATGACATCATTTATGCTGGCAAAACTCGCACAGAGAAAATTGCTCAAGTCAGAGAAAAAATGACGGAGAAAAACGTCAATTTTCATTTATTAACAGCTTTAGATGATATTGCTTGGTTGTTAAATATTCGTGGAAACGATGTACAATGTAATCCTGTTGCGATTTGTTATTGTTTGATTACGCCAACGAATGTACAGTTATTTATCAATCCGAAAAAGGTAACTTATGAAGTCAGTCAAATTCTAAAAACAGATGGAATTGAGTTATTAGATTATTTAAAAATAGAAGCTGCTCTAAAGGGTTTACCAAAAGATACTCGAATTTTATTATCTCAACATCAAGTTAGTCATTGGTTACATAGTGCAATTCCGACTGGAACGCAATTAGGTTTTAGTCCTTCGATTCCACATTATGCGAAAGCCATTAAAAATGAGGTCGAAATCGGACATTTCCGTAAGGTTATGGAAAAAGATGGTGTTGCTATGGTTCGATTTTTCAAATGGTTAGAAGAGAATATTGGCAAAGAAAGAATTTCGGAATTATCGGCTGCGAAAAAGTTAGAAAGTTTCCGTGCAGAACAACAGCATTTTGTTGGTAATAGCTTTGATGCGATTTCTGGCTACAAAGGTCATGGAGCAATTATTCACTATCGAGTAACGCCTGAAACCGATTGGGAAATGACTGCTGATGGTGTTTATTTGTTGGATTCTGGTGGACAATATTTGGATGGAACAACTGATATTACAAGAACTGTAACTTTAGGAAATCCAACTGATGAAGAGAAAACAGCTTATACGTCTGTTTTAAAAGCACACATTACACTTGATTTGGCTCATTTTCCAGAAGGACAAGCTGGACGACATTTACACGCTATTTGTAAGCAACATCTTTGGAATCAGGGTTTGGATTATGGTCACGGAACTGGTCATGGTGTTGGATTCTTTTTAAACGTACATGAAGGCCCACAACGTATTAGTGATGGTGCAAACTCGAATGTGCCGTTTGAAGTCGGAATGGTAACTTCTAATGAACCAGGTAATTATATCGAAGGCAAGTATGGCATTCGTATCGAAAATTTGATTTTAACAACGCCAAGTGAATATGAAGGTTTTTTGAAACATGAAACGTTGACGCTTTGTCCGATTGATAAGCAATTAATTGATACCAATCTTATGACAAATGTTGAAATCAGCTGGTTGAATGATTATCATCAAATGGTTTTTAATAGATTGTCGCCTTTATTGAATGAAGAAGAAGTAGAATGGTTGAGGGAGAAATGTGCTGTTTTGTAGTAATTTTGACACGAATTTTCACGGATTACACAGATTTTTTTTGATTAATAAGAATCTGTGTAATTAGTGTCAAGTTTTAAGTACGTTGTATGCCATTAGGAAAATCAAATTCTATGAAAGAAGTAAAAATTAAAAAAGGCGAAATAATTCAAAGAAACGGAGAGCTTAATACCAAAGTCTACCACGTTGAAACTGGACTTTTACGCAGTTACTCAATTGGCAATAATGGTAAAGAAAACATTTTCATGTTTGCTCCCGAAGGATGGGTAATTGCAGACACATGTGAGCCTAAATCAAAGTCAGTTCTTTTTATAGATGCGTTAGAGGATTCGACTGTTTTTGTTTTGCAGAAAGATATTGAAAGAGAAAAACAAAATGTAGGAGCACTCACAAAAAGATTGAATGCACTACAAAAACGAATTTTGATGCTTATTAGTACAAACGCCATTGAACGTTATGAATACTTCATTAAGACTTATCCCAATATAGCACAGCGTGTTCCGCAACATATGATTGCATCGTATATTGGTGTTAACCCTGAAACTCTGAGTGCTGCCAAAGCAAAACGTTTAAAAAAAAGCAGTTAGTTCATTTCTTATGAAATCATAATGCACAAGTTTTCTACCAGACGTAATTTTGCATTTTAACAAATCAAAATTATACAGAAATGAAAAATTTATTAAGGATATCAGCAATGCTTTGGATTATTTGGGGACTTGTTCACGTATTCGCAGGAATAATGACAATGAAAGGACCATTAGCCGGAGATATTTCAGCTTCGGTATCAGGAATTGCTGATGCGATTGAACCTATTCTTGTGCAAATGGACTATTCTACAGCTTCAGGTGCAATAATCGCTCAACATGGTTTTAATTTATTTTGGATTGGAATTTTTACATTTATTGGAGCATTTTATATCTGGAAAGGCAGCAAAACAGCTATTATTTTTACAGCTATTGTTGGTGGATTGACAGACTTAGGTTACTTCATATTTATAGATTTAGGTGGTTTTGCAAACTTTGTTCCCGGAACAATTATGACGATAGTATCAGCAACAGCAATAATTCTGAGTTTATATGTCTATTTCAAAACACGAAATCAAATAAAGATTGAATAAAAACGGCATACAATAAGGGCTATGTACCTTTATTGCGTTTAGCCGAAACCGTTATCAGAAGTAAACACGTAATTATGACGAAGTTACTGAAACGAGTTCAGCACAAGCTTTTTTTGTTCTATACTGAATCCCACGAGGTTTCAGTAGGAATATTTTTTAATGAAGTAGAATGGGAAAAGCACGAGTTAGAATACGTGATTACTTTTGGTAATGTACTTAATATTCCATTGCCTGATTTTTCACAAACGCCTCAATTTTTTTAGACGCATGATGATAAGATGCTTTCAACGCACCTTGTGACGTTCCCAAAATTTCGGAAATAGATTGATAAGATAAATCGTCGAAATATCTCATTGTGAATACTAAGCGTTGTTTTTCAGGTAATTGTTCGATAGCTTTTTGAAGAATTTTTTGGATGTCGCTACTTTCTACATGAACTTCGGCAGTTAATCGTTCAGAAAACTTAAAGTCTGGATTATCGAATGCTTCGGTTGCTTGTCGTTGCTGCTTTTTGACGAAAGTCAAAGATTCATTAGTTGCAATACGATATAACCAGGTGTAAAGTTTTGAGTTACCTTTAAATTTATTAATATTTCGGTAGATTTTAATGAATACGTTTTGGGTAACATCATTCGCATCGTCGTGTGTTTTGACGATTCGACGAATATGCCAGTACAACCGTTCTTGATATTGCAATACCAAGATACGAAAGCCCTTTTCTTTAGTGCTTTCTTGTTGTAATAGCGTGATTAGTTCCTGTTCTGAAACGTTGTTTAGCTGCACCCGTTTTTAGTTTGTCCCGAGAACTCGGGATTGTTCGTTGTGTTTGACCGCTAATATTACGAAAGGTTTAATTGAGAAACAAAAAAATTGGAAAAGTGATTTTCAAAACCTGTCAAATTTTGAAAATCTGACAGGTTCAATTCACCGAAAATCAACCTCTTAACTTCAACTCTGGATACATTTTTCTAAAAACTTCTTCTGAATAATATTCTGTAATAAAAGATTTTGTTATTGGTCGTAGATCACCTTCAAAATTTAAAAATAATTGCTTTTCGGTCAGTCGATTAAAATCATCGTATCGAAAAACTTCAACATAATAAGTATCTTCATTTTTAGGACTCGGATAAATTAGTTTTTTGTGCAATCGCCCTTGTTCATCATATGTCAATTTTACTTTCTGTGTATTTGTTGTTGTATAACCATTTGAATTGATTCTATATAAAACTTTAATATTCTTTACTCTATCCAAAGAGTCGTATTCAAACCAACAAGTTTTTTCACCATTTTTATACGTTCGCTTATCTTGTCCTTGTTTTGTTTGTTCTGTTGTCCAGTTTAATTGTTCATGTAATAAATGCTGTATAGAATATTTATATTTATAATCATATAAACTTTTTGGATAAGTATAATCAATGATATTATTATATAAATCATAATTCATTACACCTGCCAATTTATAAATTTCGGCAGTATCACTATATACATAAACACTTTCTACTTTCGGAATATCTTTTAAATAAGAGAAATCAAGGTCATATTTGATACCAAAAGCAATACCTTCTTTCACATTATATTGCGAACTAAATCCTTCCCAATCGACTGTACTTTGAGTCGTCAATTGTAATTTTATAAGGATAATTGCATCCATTCCCATTTGTTGGGCTTGAGTTTTCAAATCATTGATAACTTCTACATAAGTATTGTTAGCATTTAGATTCGTTTCCAACAATGCTATTTGATAATATTTTTTAGATGGTTTATCTCCAGGATAAAAGACTTCTATCGGATTATTATGGGATTCAGTTTGAATGGGAACCAGCTTCTTTCGCTCTAAATTCTGACCAAAAGTTATTGTTGAGAAAGTTACAAAAAAACACACTACGGAGACAGTTACACAAAGTAACTTTGAGTTATTCTTGAAAATATTTTTCATCAAAAAATTAAATGTTATTTGGCAATCTCTCCCTTTTCAAATTTACGAAAGTATAACAAGAACTTTAGGATAAAGTTGAATTTTATGATTTATAAGATTGAAAAGTATAATATTTTGGTCTGTCATCTAATCGAATATGTAGCCAATAAACACCTAAACCAGACGTACTTATCCAAAGTTTTTTATTAGAAATTCGATTTTCGACTTGTTCGCCGACTTGTTGCCAAAATTCTTGCAACTGTGTTTTTGGAGCATTTCTAACAAAATGAGCAATATGTGGATATTTCAATTTATCCATCGGTTTTGGAACAACTAACAATGCATCTTTTCCTAAATTTTCAAAGCTGACAACTGTATTTTTATGTTGGCTAAAAAATTTAGAAAACGTCCGATTATCCGCTTCTACTCTACTCAACCGATTGCTATTGACTAAAACAAACTCATAAGGTTGTTGAATCGTAGATTTTGTAATCGGTGGATTTTCCCAAAAAAATGCCTCGAAAGGTGATTGGACTAAAAGGTCATTGTAAAATAGTCGAAAATCTGCGTTGTTTTTTAATAGTTCTAAGACTTGATTATACGTTAATTGTCGATTATTTTGATAAATTTTATATCGGTTGACGCTATCAGATAAGATTTCTTTTTTTGTAGTAAACATAGATTATTATTTAAAATGAGTAATAAATCAGATTTCGCTATGTCGATTAAATAAATAGTTCATTGATATTTTTTGCCACGAATGCACGAATAAATATGGTTGTTTGACAATTTTTGCCAGTAGCGGCTGTCTTTAGCTGCCGTCTGTGTTTAAAATTGTTTACGGCAGCTAAAGACAGCCGCTACGTAAAACAATAATTTTTGCCAAAAGCAAAAATTATCAATAAACCATAAATATTATTAATTAATTTTTTGGTTCTTTATGATTTTACGTGGTTTTGAATATTTTGATGCTAAGTAACGGCCCCGAGTCCTCGGGGCTGCCGAAAATATCACAAACTCATACGGCAGCTAAAGCAGCCGCTACTGTAAACCACATAGAATCA
>JBGCFH010000120.1:0-1789 GCA_045106825.1 Saprospiraceae bacterium
GGAATTAGGCGGAATGGCGAAAGCAATTGAAAATGGTTTGCCAAAGCTCAAAATCGAAGAAGCTGCCGCTAAAAAACAGGCTCGAATTGATAGCGGAATTGATAAAATTATTGGTGTCAATTTATTTATCAATCAAGATGAGGAAGAAACATTAGATGTCTTGGAAGTTGATAATTCGGCAGTACGAAAAGCACAAGTGGAGAAATTACGACAAGTAAAAGCAAATCGTGATAAAATTGCTGTACAAACTGCGTTAAAAGCTATCGAAATTGGTGCAAAAAGTGATGCAAACTTATTGGCTTTAGCCATAGAAGCTGCCAAACTTCGTGCAACTTTAGGCGAAATCTCCGATGCCATGGAAACACATTTCGGACGTTTCAAAGCCACAACTCAAACCATAAAAGGAGCTTACGCCAAAGCAATTATGAACGATTCAGCATTTCAAAAAGCAAGAGATTTATCCGATAAATTCTACCAAAAAGAAGGTCGTCGTCCTCGGATTATGATTGCAAAATTGGGTCAAGATGGACACGACAGAGGTGCAAAGGTAATTGCGACAAGTTTTGCAGATATTGGTTTCGATGTTGATATGGGACCTTTGTTCCAAACACCCGAAGAAGCTGCTCGTCAAGCTGCAGAAAATGATGTGCATATTTTAGGAATTTCGTCATTGGCTGCTGGACATAAAACGCTTGTTCCTCAGGCGATTAAGGCGTTGGAAGCGATTGGTCGTGAGGATATTATGGTGGTGGTTGGTGGTGTGATTCCGCCGCAGGATTATGAGTTTTTGTTTGATTGTGGTGTGGTTGGTGTTTTTGGCCCTGGGACGGTGATTTCTAAGGCTGCTGGGAGTATTTTGGAGATTATGTTGGAGGATTGAACGCACGCAGATTTCGCAGATTGACGCAGATTTTTATTAAAAAGATAAGGCATGACAGCAAAACAATTTTTTGATAAGCTACCAAAAGAAGAACAGGAAGTAATAAAAGAGAAAAGTAATCATCTTATAGATGCTGTGAGATATGTACATTTGAAGTATAAGTTGGGACTGAAAATGTCAAAAGATATTGTAGATTTATTTAGATAAAATGATTGTGACATAAAAAAAAAAAAAAACCAATCACCAATCACCAATCACCAATAACTAACAAATGAAGCTCGAACACATCGGCATTGCCGTAAAAAACTTAGAAAATAGCAATGAACTGTTTAAAACGTTGCTTGGAAAAGCACATTATAAAATTGAAGAAGTCGCTTCGGAAAGTGTGAAAACCTCGTTTTTTCAAACAGGCGAAAGCAAGATTGAGCTGTTAGAAGCCTCAAATCCGAATAGTGCGATTGCGAAATTTATCGCTAAACGTGGTGAAGGTATTCATCATATTGCGTTTGAGGTCGAAGATATTTATGCAGAAATGAAACGCTTGGAAGCAGAAGGTTTCCGACTATTAAATGAAACACCAAAACGTGGTGCGGATAATAAATTGGTTTGTTTTATTCACCCGAAAACAGCAAATGGCGTTTTGGTGGAATTGTGTCAAACTATAAAAGAAGATATTTAACCGCAGAGAACGCAGAGGTTACGCAAAGGTCGCAAAGTTTTTATTATAAAATGCTTAGCGTTCTCTGCGAAAAATCTCTGCTAACGCTGAGGTTCAAAAAATATAACTAACAAAAAGAACATGAAAAACAGAATTGAAGAATTAAACTCAAAAATAGCCGAAGCAAAACTCGGTGGCGGACAAGTTCGCATTGACAAACAACACGCAAAAGGCAAACTAACCGCTCGTGA
>JBGCFH010000121.1:0-54358 GCA_045106825.1 Saprospiraceae bacterium
GTATTATAGCGAAATAATTTTTTTGTTCTACGATTTTAAAAAATGTGAATATAGCCGAGTTACATGAATATTTTTTAATGAAGTAGAACGGAAAAAGTACGAGTTAGAATACGTGATTACTTTTGGTAATGTACTTAAAATGTGATTTGTCTCATTATCATCAGTCATACAAATACATAGAACAGTTGAATAATAAATGTACTGTTCCTAATATTTGTCGTTATAGAAAAACTTTTTGTAAAGCTGTCCATAATTCTTTTTTCTTTATCTTATTTTTAGAAATTTGATTTAGACTATCTACTAATAAAAGAGTTTTTTCATTTATTTTTAATGGAAAATACTTTGGTAAATTATAATTTAAGCTGATGTCTTTTGGTGTAATATCAAATAAAACAATTGTAGATATATTAATGTTTTTCATCATATTTGTTAAACTTGTTTTTGTTTCTTGTTCAATTGTAATTAACACAACATCTTTAGTGATTTGATACTGAACAGCACTTAATATTTTACTTAAAAATTCAAGATGTTCTTCATCCGATTTTTTAAGTAAAATCATCGTTTTTCGAGTGTCGTTGTTATAAACAATATTGATATTGTCACTATTATTGTTTATCTTGTAAAGATCAAAATTGAGAAAATCAGGTAGCAATACGTTGTCCATGAATTTTTATTTTAAAAAATTATATTTTGTATAAATGTGTTTTTGAAAAATTATTTATAATTAAAACGATTTAATTTATTTGTTAGTAATATTTTGTTCTGTTTGATTCTTTTTTTTAATTATAAATGCTTTAATTTTGCAACTGATTTGAAAAATAGAAATTTCATGTAAAATATTCTAATGTTGCTAAAATAATTGATTCTTTGACAATTTGAGTTGAATTATGAGTGTTTTCAAAATTCAATTTTTTATCAAAAAATGGAGATTTTAAAGGTAATAAAATTTCTACACAAATCTATTTACTTCATATTAAAAATGAACGCTATGACATATAATATTAAGAAATATCCGATTACACAATCTCGTGTATCTACTATTGATTTTAATAATATTCCTTTCGGAAAAGTCTTTTCTGATCATATTTTTATAGCAGATTATTCTGATGGAGAATGGCGAAATTTAAGAATTGAGCCTTTTGAGCGTATGGCTTTTAGTCCTGCAAATATGACTTTACATTATGGACAAGCTATTTTTGAAGGTTTGAAAGTAACTGGTGACTCGAATGATAATCCTTTGTTTTTGAGATTAGATAGACACGCAAAGCGATTGAATCAATCTGCATATCGTATGGCAATTCCAGATATTCCAGAAGAATTGTTTCAACAAGCAGTCATGGAATTAGTAGATATGGATAGACAATGGATTCCAAAAGGTGATAATACAGCACTTTATGTTCGTCCTTTTGTTTTTGCAGCAGATGATTTCATTGGTGTAAAACCTTCTGACACCTATACTTTTATGATTTTTACTTGTCCGGTAGGTGCTTATTATTCTAAGCCAGTAAGTATCACAACAATGCCTGATTATGTTCGTGCATTTCCAGGTGGAACAGGTTACGCAAAAGCAGCTGGGAATTATGCAGGTTCATTACGTCCGATGTTAGAAGCTCGTCAAAAAGGCTACGATCAAGTAATGTGGTTAGACGGAATTGAGAAGAAATATATTCACGAATGTGGAACGATGAACCTAATGTTCGTCATTGATGATGTAATCGTTACGCCTCCAACATTTACGGGTGAAATTTTAGAAGGTATCACTCGTGATAGCATTATTACTATTTTTAGAGCAGCAGGATTTAAAGTTGAAGAACGTCCGATTACAATTGATGAATTGATTCAGGCATATAATGATGGCAAGTTACAAGAAGCATTTGGAACAGGAACAGCAGCCGTTGTTTCTCAAATCGTTAAAATTGCTCATGAAGATGTTGTAATGGAATTACCACCAGTAGAAGGTAGAAAATATAGCAATTATGCGAAAGCAGAAATTGTAGCGATTCGTAAAGGTGAAAAAGACCCTTTCAATTGGATTGCAAAAGTACCAGTAGCCGAAATGGCTTAAAATATAATTGATAAAAATTACTTGAATTCATGCTTTCATTTTGGGAGCATGAATTTTTTTTTGCTTTTCAAAAGCTATAGAGTCAATATTTTCCATATTATTGTTAAACATTTCATCAAATTTTGTTTACTTGTGTTAAGTAATCGGTCATAAATAGGTATAACTAAAATTTTGAAATTATTTTTTGATTATACGAGTTAAAAAGCAGAAAGATAGCCGTAGTTACCTTGAGTATTTTTGACGAAGTAGAATCAAAAAAGAAATCAAAATTAGTTGTACTTATTTGTGAACGGTTACTTAAATAACAAAAAAGCTAATTAATTATGAATAAAGTAGTTGCAAATGCTCAAGAAGCAATTCAAGGTATCAAAGACAATATGACATTGATGCTTGGTGGATTTGGCTTGTGTGGTATTCCCGAAAATTCCATTTCGGCTTTAGTTGATTTAGGCGTAACTGGCTTAACTTGTATTTCAAATAATGCTGGTGTCGATGATTTTGGTTTGGGGCTTTTATTACAAAAAAAGCAAATCAAAAAAATGATTTCTTCTTATGTTGGTGAAAATGCCGAATTTGAACGCCAAATGTTAAGTGGTGAATTAGAAGTTGATTTAATTCCACAAGGTTCATTGGCAGAACGTTGTCGTGCTGGTGGTGCAGGAATTCCTGCCTTTTTTACGCCAGCAGGTTACGGAACAGAAGTTGGTGATGGCAAAGAAGTTCGTATGTTTAATGGAAAACCTCATATTTTAGAACATGCTTTAACGGCTGATTTTGCTATCGTAAAAGCGTGGAAAGGTGACCGATTAGGAAATTTAATCTTCAAAGGAACAGCTCGAAACTTTAACCCAGTCATGGCAATGGCAGGAAAAATAACGATTGCCGAAGTAGAAGAGTTGGTAGAACCAGGTGAGTTAGATCCAAATTTTATTCACACACCTGGAATTTTTATTCAGCGTATCTTTCAAGGTACAGCTTATGAAAAACGTATTGAACAACGTACTGTTCGTAGTCGTCACTAAACAGTTTTTCAGTTGGCAGTTTTCAGTCAACTAATGACAATTAATCATGAATTACTAAAAAACTAATCACTAAAAAATGTTAGATAGAAATGGAATAGCGAAGCGAATTGCACAAGAGTTGCAAGATAATTGGTACGTTAATTTAGGTATCGGAATTCCAACTTTAATCGCAAATTATATCCCTGAAGGCATTAGCGTAGAGTTTCAGTCTGAAAACGGTATCTTAGGAATGGGCCCTTTTCCGTTTGAAGGCGACGAAGATGCAGATTTAATCAACGCAGGAAAACAGACAATCACAGCAATGCCTGGTGCTTGTATTTTTGATTCTTCCATAAGTTTTGCGATGATTCGTGGGCAACATATTAATTTAACCGTTTTGGGAGCAATGGAAGTTGCTCAAAATGGTGACATTGCTAATTGGAAAATCCCAGGGAAAATGGTCAAAGGAATGGGCGGAGCAATGGATTTAGTAGCTTCGGCAGATAATATTATCGTTGCGATGACACATACGAATCGAAAAGGAAAATCAAAATTGCTAAAAAGTTGTACGTTACCTTTAACAGGTGTTGGTTGTGTTAAAAAGATTGTGACGAATATGGCTGTTTTAGATGTTGTGGAAGGTGGTTTTAAATTAGTAGAAAGAGCACCAGGTGTTTCAGTTGACGAGATTATCGCTGCAACAGAAGGTAATTTGATTATTGATGGCGATATTCCTGAAATGACGATTTAAATGTGATTTTTGAAAATGAAGGATAACTGGTTTGTTGAGAACTTTAGCCACCACCGAAATCTCAGTGGTGACTAAAGTTCTCAATGATTCAAATAATTTATTTTGTAATATTTTGTAATATTTTTGGTTCTTTGAAAAATCCAGTGAAATAATAAAAATTTGAAATCTATCAAGATTGTTTTTCGTGTTGACGTGTTGATGTGCTGACGTTGGTATAACATCAACACATCAACACATCAACACATCAACACATCAACACATCAACACAAAAAACGAATTCAAATAATTCGTATATTTAGGTTTATCACTGGATTTTTCAAAGAACCATATTTTTGATATTTAAAAATCAAGCATTAGAAATCAAAAATGGAATTATGAATTGGTTAGAATCTGTTTATTGTTATACACAGTATGAACGACTACAACAAGGCGAATCTATTACTTACAGTAGTCAAAATGGAAATGTTTTGTTGACTGTTTCATTATTGATTTTGATTCATGGTACATTATTTATGTTGATAATGATTTTTCCAAGTGTGTTGTTGGTATTGTCGGATATAACAAAGACAATCGGAGAAATTATAATCGCTATTTCGATTGCCTTAATTTATCCGATTATTTCAAGAACAATTGGAAGTCAGACAAACTTTGAACGAATTACAGAATCATTCTTAAAAATGTCATCAGAAGAACAAGCCAAAACTTCAAAAAAAGGCGTATTGTTCTTTAGTCTTTCGATGTTTTATTTTCCTTTTATCGCTTTTATAATATGGCTTTTTGACTAAAATCACTAACTATGAAATACTTACAATTGCTTTGTTTGTCAGGATTTTTAATTTTAAATAGCTGTACACCAATGAGTAAATTGGCAAAAGCAGGAATTACCTTTAACGAAGGCGATGATTTTATTTACGAAGTTATTGATGATGGTGAGAAATATAAGTTCAATATCAATCTAAATGGTATCGAAGCGTATTATATTTCTTTCGATTGGGAAATTCCAGAAAAGGATCTTTCGGGAGCGATTTTTATGGATGAAACCGCAATTAATTCTGCTAAAAGCTTACATAACTATATGAAAGAAGGTTATCTAAAATTAACCGATAAAACATCTGTTTGGGTAAGTAAAATGGTTTATAACGAAATAAAAGGAGGTGAAATAGTCGAATTATTATTAGATGGAAATAAAGAAAACTTCAAATTATACGATGAAACCTTCTATGAATTTGGAAAAAAAATGGGGAAACCTTATCGAATTCCTGTGATTGTTATTGCTAACGAAGACGCTTCAAAAAAAATATGGATTGCTGACGATAAAGACAATTGTTTGATTGTCATGATGGAATTAGATTTTAATATTCGATTAATTGATTTTAAAGTTTTTGAATAACTAAAGACAGTTGTTACTGCATTATAAACTCATTAATAATTTACCTACCTTCGCACTTGATTTTTCGGTGATGATTAAATTTTTAACAAAATTTAAATCATCTTAAAAGGGAATTCGGTGTGAATCCGAAGCTGTCCCCGCAGCTGTAAACTTTATAAAAAATAAACAACTTTATGCCACTGTTTTAATGCAAAATGGGAAGGCGTTGTTTGTTGAAGTGAGCCAGAAGACCTGCCAAAATCAATAGAATATTTCTATTTTGTAACATCTTTCGGAGGAAAAGGGATTGCAGGTTTGGTTTTCAATACATAGTCAACAGGTGACTCAAAGTCACCTGCTGACTATGTATCTGATATGTAACTAAAGGCAATCTAATCCTCTATTATTCAATGATTTATGAATAAAATTTGGTGGGTTTTTGGCATTGCTTTATTACCAATTTTTAGTTTTGGTCAAGACACAACTTTCGTAATCGAAAGGGTCGATGTCATGACACCAAAACTGAGACATCAAGTTATCGGAAGCTCAACCGAAACTTATTCTATCCAAAATCTTCAATTGTTGCCTTCCAGAAATATCGCTGAACTTTTGCAGCAAGAAAGTGGCATTTTTATAAAAAATTATGGCTCGGGAAGTATTGCAACTTCTTCGATTCGTGGCGGAAATGCTGGTCATACTTTGGTGTTGTGGAACGATTTACCGATTCAAAGTCCGATGTTGGGTTTATTAGATTTGTCGATGTTGCCATCAAATATTTCTGAAAACGTTACGATTCAAAAAGGTGGCGGAACGGCAAAATGGGGAAGCGGAGCAGTCGGTGGTGTGATTGCGTTGAATAATGAAGCGGATTTTAAAAATAAAATCTTTGGAACGACAAAAATTACGGCTGGAAGTTTTGGTTTGTTTCAGCAAGATGTGATGGTGAAAATGGGAACTGAAAAGTTTCAATCTCATACCAAATTATCGTATCAAAAAGCCGATAACGATTTTACGTATTTGCTTACGCCAACTTTAGAACGTATCAATGAGAATGCTCAATTTCGTCAGCAAAACCTTTTGCAAGATTTCTATTTTAAACCCAAATCTAATCAACAAATTGGAACGCATTTTTGGTATCAAAAAGCAACTCGACAAGTTCCTGCTTTGACGACTCAAACTCGAAGTTTAGCACATCAATTTGATGAGGCTTTTCGCCTAATGATAGATTATAAAAATGTACAGAAACATAGTGTTTATCATGCGAAAGTCGGTTATTTTAAAGAGTTTTTGAACTACTTTGATGATTTGATTTTATTAGAATCGTTCAGCGATTTTTCGACTATTTTGGCTGATGCCAATGCTCAATTTGTACTTAACAATAAACACAAAATACTAATAGGAACAACGCAAACCTTAACAGAAGCGAAAGCTGATAATTATCCCGAAAACCCGAAAGAATATCGAGCTGCTTTATTTGTAACTCATGATTGGAGATTCAAAGGTTGGCAGACAGAATTAACCGTTCGTCAAGAAATGGTTGATGGTGTTTTTGTACCAATTACACCCATGTTTGGCTTGGATAAATCATTGGCGAAAGCCATAAAAATAAAAGGAAAAGTCAGCCGAAATTATCGCCTACCAACTTTAAATGACCGATTTTGGCAACCTGGCGGAAATCCCGATTTATTACCAGAAAACGGTTGGTCAGAAGAAGTTGGAATCTACTACAATAAACAATTCCGAAGAAAACAAGCGGGATTAAAAGCCTCAACAACGGCTTTTAATCGAAACATGAATAACTGGATAATGTGGTCAAGGTTGGACAATCAACCTTTTTGGTCAGCGAATAATATTACGAAAGTTTGGAGTCGAGGATTGGAAAGTAAAGTTGAGTTTATATATCGAAAAAGCTTTTTTGAAACGTTGATTTCACTTGGACATAATTGGGTGCGTTCGACCAATCAAGAAACGATTATACAACCAAATATTCCAATTAATCAACAACTATTTTACACTCCAGAACATCAAGTTTTTGGAAAGTTACAGTTGAGTTTTTGGGAATTGTATATGACGTATTATCACAATTATACGAGTCCGACTTTAGGTATTAATGAAGATTTGGACGCTTATCATTTAGGTAATTTACAATTTTCAATTTGTTGGGAATTGGGCGATTTACGAGGCGATTTATTATTTAACATTAACAATATTTGGAATACGGATTATTTCATCGTCGAACGTCGTCCGATGGCTGGACGACATTTTAATTTTTCGGTGGTGATTTATTGAACAGATTGAACTCATCCTCAATCCTTCCCTTAAAAGGGAAGGAAGCCTGACACCAGTACTCGAATGTATTAATTTCCGAAATCTGTTGTCTGGTATCTCTCCCTTGAAAGGGAGAGACCGAGAGAGGGTTAAAACAAAAAAAATATGAAAAAACTATTTACAATTTTGATATGTGCCTTGACGATGACTTTGTCGGCACAAACAACGGCTGATTTTGAAAATTTCAATATTGGTTTGGATTCTGCGTTGAATGGCAGTGATTTGAGTGGCGGATTTACGGCTGGAAATCTCTTTATGCCAAATAGTTACAATCCTGCTTGGAGTGCTTGGAATGGTTGGGCGATTTCGAGTATGCGAGATACGACAACACCTGGATATACCAATGATTTGAGTGCGATTACTGGCACAGGTTATAACTCTTCGACTTATGCCGTTTATTATGCTTTTAATAATAATAAATTGCATTTGCAAGGTGATGCTTTGGGTGGACAAGTGACTGGATTTTATATCACTAATGCGACTTATACGTATTTGAGTTTACGTGATGGTGATGGTTTTGCTAAGAAGTTTGGTGGTGCGACTGGAGATGATCCTGACTATTTGTTATTGACGATTCAGAAGTATAAAGATGGTGTTTTGGGAACGGAAAGTGTGGAGTTTTATTTAGCGGATTATCGCTTTTCAGATAATACGCAGGATTATATTGTCGATGATTGGCAATATATAGATTTGACAAGTTTAGGTGATGTGGATAGTTTGTCTTTCGTATTGAGTTCTACGGATGTTGGAGCTTCGGGAATGAATACACCAGCGTATTTTTGTATGGATGATTTTACGACAGCAGATGTTTCTGTTTCTACTAATTCGTTAAATCAAACTGTTTTTAAAGTATTTCCGAATCCAACGACTGACTTTATTCAAATTGATGGAATTGAAACGGTAAACGCTCGTTATTCGATTATAGATTATAATGGTCGAGTGATTGAAAATCAAGCACTTAACTTGAATCAAGTTCCAGTCTATCATTTGCCGAAAGGCATGTATGTATTGTTAATAGAAACGGAAAAGGGTAGTGTAAGAAGGAGTTTTGTGAAGCAATAATAATTATTTATGTATCGGTTGTCTTTAGTTGCCACAGTAGTTTCGAGCAAAATGGGAACTAAAGACAATGGTTACAGACAAAAAATGTCAAAGTGCCAATTATTTAAATAGTTTTAGTTCTAAATTGTTTCTTAGAATAGTTTTATCTAAAACTGAAGAGATTATTATTTTACTTGTACTAAGTTAATAATTCATGATATTCACCGGCGACTTCTAAACCAGCATTTCGTCCCCAATCATCAAAGACTAATTGACCATTTTTTAATAATCGAACATGAATTTTAGCATCCAAACTTTCATTCACTTTTCCAGCCATATTTCCTTGAATAGGCGAAACTAATTCACCAGTTGCACCTTTTACAGCTGTGATATAGAGTTCAAAAGGTTTATTTTTAAAATATAATTCTACTTTATCGTCATTCACTTTAGCCGATTTCATTTTTGCACCTGTATAAGTTGCAAATCTATAGAACGTTCCTTCTATCCAAAAAGAAATTAGAAAACCAATAAAATGATTGCCGAGCCAAGGGATTTTAGCAACAGAAGCCATCAATGATGCTTCATGATATTCGAAATGATTCGTTTGCATCCAAATCCAAGAGTTTGGAAATGATTTGCCCCAATCTTTTTCGATATAACCTTTTCCGCCAGTAAAATCAATACTTTTTCCTTCAATTTCTAATATACCTTCCAGACGATGATTCATACTCACAATACCATGATAACATTCCATAAAAGGAACATAAGAGTACCAACCCATAATGCCAGGTGATAATATTGTTTTTTTAATCGGTTGTGTATTTTTAAAATTGATAGTACCTTTTAAATTATCAAGGTTTAAAGTGATAGATTTGTCTGAAAATTCGTTATCTTTAATACGAACACTAAAATGTTCTTTATTAGGTTCAAATAAATTACTATCAAAAGCAATGTAAGCGGTTTTACATTCTTTTCCATCCAAAATCTGGATGAATGCGTTTTTCTCTCCTTGAGGAGACATTGATATACCAGGAATAATGGCTAAAGCATATTTTTCGGTAGCATCAATTAATTTGAAATACCAACCTTCAAAATAATTTTTTGATTTATTAATTCCTTGAAACTTATCAGGATTTTGGAGGTTTTTAATTTTATTAAAGAGCATTTAGTTAGTTTTTAGTAATTTGTGCAGTCACAAAATCATTAATATTTTTAAGAAATTTAGGTTTATCCCAAATATTAACGAATATTGTGTCAATACGGTACGATGTATGTACGAAAATAAGAAAACGTTTGCAATGAAATATTTAAACACCATATTATTTTTAATTCTTATAAATTCTTTAGCGGTAGCACAAAACTTTGAAGTTTTTGCATTAGGTAAAGCAATGACCAAAAATCGAGGTTTGGTGGTTTCTGAACAATTTATGAAAATTGATGCAGAAGAAGGCAACACGGAAGTTTTAGCAGAGTTAGGAAGTTTGCATAACTTATCAAAAGGAACAACTGCTTTCAATCATCTAACGAATGAATTGCTTATCTGGGGAAAGAAAGAAACGAATAGTGCTTATGATATGTATGTAGTTGATGCTTCGACAGGAAAACTTTCGCAGAAGCCAATTTCTTTTAATCAACCGCCCGTTGATGTACATTTTGATATGCGTCAACATGTATTTTATGGTATTCGTCATTCCGAATCAACGAAAGGTTTGGAAATCATACAAATTGATGGAAATAGTACGATTTCGCATGTAATGGATTTGCCGGAGTTAAAATCTGTTTCTTTAGGTGTAACTGCTTTTGATTCTAATAATAGCTTTTATATTTTTGCAGGAACAGATAAATCTTATAATGAAAGGCTTTATGTAATTGATATTGTTAATCGTCAAATATTATCCAGTTCATTAATCAAAGGTTTTTATTTTTATGAGTTGCAGTATGATGTACAAGATAGTAAATTGTATGCTTTGTGTCGTAAGAGATCAAATACACAACAATTCTTTTTTGTTGAAATCGTTCCCTTAGAAGCTCGACCAGTTATTATTGCTCCTATGACCGATATTAACACTGTAAGCCTTGGAGGTTCGACATTTGAACAAAAAGAAGGTTTGTACTTCTTCTCAGGAAAAGATAAAGAGAACAAACCTGCAATGTATGTTATTGATGCTTTAACAGGAGATATGTTTACGAAATCATATCCAGAAGCCACAATTACAGCATTAGAATGTAACAATACTACTTTTTTAAATTCTTATTTTAATAAAGTTTCAGATAATACAACTCAAAATGAAGAGCCGAATTCAAGAATCAATGGTATTGATGATAATGAAGAGATCCCGACAAATGGTGCGATGATGACTTCGAAGCGATATTATAATTTAGAAATCATTCCTAAACATATTATAGATTGGGCAAATATTGATGTTAATATTGAAACAGGAAAAGGATTTGAAGTCGCTGTTTATGACCTTACAGATAATTTGGTATTAAAAGAAAAACTCTTTAAGTCAGAAAAAAAAGATGAAAATGTTGTTGATATGAGTGGATTAAAAGCTGGAATTTATTTAGTAAAAGTAAAAACAGCTAATCAAACTTATACTCAAAGAGTGATTAAAAGATAATAAATATTTGCTGATGTTTCTTTGAGTTATCGAAATGCAGCAACGTAAAAAATAGAAAGCCGAAGTTTTCAATATTGAAAACTTCGGCTTCTTTTATTCAATGTATTTGGATAAATACAAACTGTCATTTAGTGTTTAACAAAACGCTTAGATAAGCGTTGTTCGTCTGTATTGATTACAATATTATAGCTTCCAGTAGGGAATGTACTAACGTTAATACGATGCTGGTTTTTACCAATATCATTAGATACGTTATTATATACTTGCATCAAGCGACCTTGCATATCAAATACTTGAATAGAAATATCTGCAATATCAACAACATCATAACTTAACATCACATAATCATGAACAGGATTAGGAAATACTTCTAATCCAATTTCTTCACTGATTTTGTTTGTACTAACAATTGGTGTTGTTCCTGTGACTAAAATATCATCTAATTCTAACGTATTATCATTTTGAGAATCATGTAAAAACGCAATATAGATTGTTCTACCTGAATAAGCGGCTAAATCTACTGTGTGTGATTCTAATTGTCCCAAATTGAATGTCTTTGTATCTGGAAAAGCAGCAGTTTCACCTGGATGAATGAACGCAGTAGCATCCGTATAGTTATTAGCATGAACATATCCTTCTGAAAATACATAGTCATTTAAATCCAAAGAATTGGCATTAATGATAGAATCCATTTCTGCTGCATGAAATAATGTATCGGTGAATGTAGTTGTAGAATGAACATCACGACCTGTTGTAGATACTAAAACTGTATAACCATCTAAATAAGCTGGCCCTTGATAAGGTGCTGATTTCCAAGATAAAATAGCATTTGCATCTACAACTTGAATAGCAGGCAAAATCAACCAGTTTCGATTGTCAGGTGATAAGCCTTCTAACCAAGATTGGCTTTTTAAAACGCCTAAATTGTCTCCAACAAAATCTAAACTATCCCAATACCAAGCTTTTGAAACGGCATTTCCTACGGTCGGTATTCCATCAGCATCATAGTTTACCCAAAACGCACTTGACGCAGAAAGCGAATTAGAAACACCATCGCTTGAACCATAATCAAAAGGCATATTATCAAATGGTGTAAGAAAATCTTCATGTACCAAAGTATCATTTTGAGCGGCTAAATTCATAGTTGCTAACCATAAAAAACACATTAAAGTGTAAATTCTTTTTTTCATAAATATCTAAAGTTTGTATTCTATTATTTTCTAAAAGTATTATAAATCAATTAGTTATCAATGCATTATAAAAATACTAACATGCAATAATCGTATTAAACTACGAAAATGCTGTCAAAGATAAGAAAATGCACTTTTTATAATATAGTTTCATCTTAAAAGTGGTTTAAATTATGAAAATGTATTTTGGAAGTGTATGATAATATGGCAATCGCAAGAATCAAAAAGTTTTTCAAATAGTCATCAGGTGAGTATGTTAAACCTTACGAAAAGTAGTTTTTTATTCGATTTTTGTTAAAGAATTCACCTGATGACTTTTCTTGCGATTGCCTTATGTATGATAATTTATACTATAATCATGTTAAAAATTATCTGTACCTTTGCGAAAAAATTATAGAAATATTTTATTCATTAGCTTAAAAATGTTTAAGCTATCAAATCATTTTAATGACAATATCACAATATAAAGTTGTTACCTTAACATATGAGTTGAGGTTAGATAATGCAGATGGAGAATTTGTTGAAAAAACAGATCCAACTCAACCATTAGTATTTTTATTTGGTGCAAATCAAATGATTCCTGCATTCGAAAAGAACTTATTAGGAATGAAAGTAGGCGATAATTTTGCTTTTGGTATAGAAGCAGCTAAAGCTTATGGAGAAGTTGACCCAGAAGCGATTGTAGCGATTCCTCGTTCTATTTTTGGAGAAGTAGAAGATATGTTGAAAGTTGGAGCTATGATTCCAATGAAAAATGAAAATGGACAAATGCTTCAAGGTATCGTTCACGAATTGAAATTATCTGATGTAATTATGAATTTTAATCATCCAATGGCTGGAAAAAATTTGTACTTTACTGGAACAATACAGGATTTGAGAGATGCTGATAAAGAGGAAATCGAACATGGACACGTTCATGGTGCAGGTGGACATCAACATTAATTGAATGGAGAATTGAAAATTATTAAATAAGGGTTTCATTTCATTTTGAGGTGAAACCTTTTTATTTATTGATTCGTAATTCGTGATTTGTTTATGCGTACCAATCACCAATCACTAATCACCAATCACGAAAAGTGAAAATAGAAAATTATAGAAATACAAAATGGTTCGACTGGTTAGCCCGAGGTTTGTACAATACACTTGGACCAAAATATTTGAAGGAAAGTACAGAGTTGTGGTATTGGCGACTAAAGAAATGGCGCGAAGGTACTTTTTCAAATACGCATTACGAACCATTTTATACAACGTATTTTGATTTAAATCAATCATTTTATACGGATAAAAAAGTGATGGATATTGGTTGTGGTCCACGAGGAAGTTTAGAATGGGCAACAACGGCAAAGGAATTAATTGGTCTTGATCCATTGGCAGAAAAATACCTGAAAATGGGTGCTGATAAGCATCGAATGAAATATATTGCGGCTGGTTCTGAAGCGATTCCTTTTGAAAATAATTATTTTGATGTCGTAACTTCTTTCAATTCGTTGGATCATGTCGATGATTTGGATAAATCCATTGAAGAGTTAACAAGGGTTTTGAAACCAAACGGCTTGTTTTTATTTATTGCTGATATTCATGATGAACCTACTGTAAGTGAACCTTCCGCATTTTCTTGGGAGATAATGGATAAGTTTAAGCAGAATTTCGATACCTTACAGGAAAATCATTATGAAGGCCATCAGCTTTATACCAGTATCCGAAATGGAATTATATTTGACCATTCAAACCCTGCAAAAAGATACGGTGTATTGACTGCTAAAATGAAAAAAAAGAAGGCTTAAATGTTATTTAACAATCGAACAACAAACATCAAATAAATGATTGAACAAATCAAAACATATTTAAATACGGACGTTTGGAACGTTAGAACAAAAGAGCTGAATCGTTGGAAGGCACTTGGTGTCAACATCATTCGGATAGCTTTATTGTCTATTCGTGATTTTAATAAAGATCAATGTGTCATTCGTGCGTCTGCCTTGACTTATTATACTTTATTAACGATTGTTCCTGTATTAGCAATGGCTTTTGGTATTGCTCAAGGTTTTGGGTTTGAAAAAAATCTGGAGGAGCAAATCTTAGCTTCTTTTGCAGGTCAAGAAGAGATAATTGCTCAGATTTTTACGTTTGTTTCTGCGATGTTGGAGCGTACACGAGGTGGATTGATGGCAGGAATTGGTGTTGTTTTGTTGTTGTATTATGTTTTTCGAATTATGTGGAATATCGAACGAACGATGAATGTCATTTGGAAAGTTCCGAAAACTCGTCCTGCAATTCGTAAATTAACGGATTATACAACATTGATGATTGTCGGCCCTTTGATGGTGATTTTATCTGGTAGTTTGAATGTCTACTTAAAAACGACCGTAGAACAAATTACAAATGATTATGCGGTTTTTGATTCTTTTAGCCCTTTGTTAAGTACACCTGTAAGATTGATTCCTTATGTGATGATTTGGTTAGTTTTGACATTGGTTTATGTTGTGATGCCGAACAAAAAAGTGAAGTTTTTGCCAGCTTTAATTGCTGGTATTTTGGCAGGTACAGCTTATCAATTGACTCAATGGGGCTATATTACGTTTCAAGTTGGTGTCTCGAATATGAATGCAATTTATGGTAGTTTTGCTGCTTTACCATTGTTTTTTATTTGGGTACAGTTGAGTTGGACAATTATACTTTTTGGGGCAGAAGTTGCTCATTCGATTCAAACGATGAATACACATGAACAGTATAAAGATGCTCAAAAACTTAGTCCTCATTATAAGCAACTCCTTACGATTTATGTCCTTCATACGATTATTCAGCAATTTAAAAATGAAGTCGAACCGCTTACTGCTGATGAAATAGCAGAAAAATTGGATTTACCAATTCAAACGGTCAGTCAAAGTATTGACAAATTAACGAATGCTAAAATCATTGCACCGACAAAACAAGAAAAAGACGAACCATTGAAATACTTACCAGCACGAGATACCGAAAAACTAACAATTTCGCATATTCTTGAGTTATTGGATAAAAATGGTGTCAATACTTTAAATATGGATAAATCATCAGTTTTAGGTCAGTTAGAAGAGACTTTAGTTGGTTTAGCAGATGTCGGAAAAAGCTCTAATCATAATGTTTTATTAAAACATTTGAAGTAATGAAACTACTTATTCTGTGGTATTATTTTCAGTTTTGGTGGCAACGAAAAGTGGTTTATTCACAACAAAAATTAGTAAACAACCGCCAAAAATTATTAAAAAAATGGAGAAAAGGATTATCAAAATCTTCTTTTTATCAATCTTATCAAAATGCTGATTTACAACGTTTTCCAATAATTTCTAAAAAGGAATTTATGGAAAATTTTGACACCATTAATACCGTAAATATTTCTAAAAAAGAAGCCTTACATATTGCACTTAAAGCTGAACAAACTCGTGATTTTGCTCCGATGATAAATGGAATTACAATTGGTTTATCTTCGGGAACATCTGGTAATAAAGGTATTTTTTTAGCTAATAAACGAGAACGTGCAAAATGGGTTGCAGCGGTTTTGGATAGAGTTATTGGTTTGGAATTACGAAAGCGAAAAGTCGCTTTTTTCCTTCGTGCAAATAGTAATTTGTATGAGTCTGTTGGTTCTCGTTTATTGAAATTTCAATTTTTTGATATTAAAAGTAATATGTTAAAAAATATTGAACAACTTGTTGATTATCAATCTCATATCTTAGTTGCTCAACCATCTGTTTTGCGAGAAATCGCATATTATTATTATAAAAATAATATTTCAATTTTTCCTGAAAAAGTAATTTCTGTTGCTGAAGTTTTAGAACCACAAGATAAGCGTTTTTTTGAGCAAGTATTCCAACAAAAAATCCATCAAGTTTACCAATGTACAGAAGGTTTTTTGGCAGCAACTTGCGAAGAAGGAAATCTACATCTAAATGAAGACTTTTTGATTATTGAAAAACGATATTTAGATGAGAATCAAAATCGTTTTCATCCAATCATTACAGATTTAAATCGAGAATCACAACCAGTTATTCGATACGAATTAAATGATATTTTGCATGAAGGAAAAACTTGTCAATGTGGACGTAAAACGACAACAATCGAAAAGATTGAAGGACGTTCTGATGATGTTTTTAGATTTGAAAATGGTACTTATACAGCAACTATTTTTCCGGATTTTATACGCCGAGCAGTAATTATGGCAAGTGACGATATTACGTTTTATACAGTGATTCAATGTAGTAATGAACAAATTGATTGTTACTTGGAAATTGATTCAAGTAATAATAGACAACTTATTGAAAATCAGGTTGAAAGCAATTTTGAAGATTTGTTTGAAAATTATCAAATCAAGAATATTAAAATTAATTTTTTAAAAAATTATCAAGTTAAAAAAGGGGAAAAGTTACGTCGAATTTTTGTTGATTTTATATAAATAATCCGAGTTGCGAGTTCAAATAAGATTTGAATTAGCCTTGTTTTTATTTTAAATCATGACTTAGACATACTCTTAGTCGAAATGCTTTTTCTTCTTGTAAATTTTTCCAATAAAACTAACCGAAAGTCCGATTTGAATCAAAAAAAAAGAAACCAATAATGAGCTTTTTTTGGTAGAAATACATTAGACTTTATTCTAAATAATTTCGTATGAAGCTAAATTATCTTTTATCGCTACTCTTTCCACGAGGTTTCGGGACAGGCTGTTAACAAAATACTCATGTAGCTAAGGCTACACTCCGTTTTTGTCGCATCGATTAGCAATAAAATCTTAATTTCCATTCATTACTAAACTATTTTAGAATAAAGTCTATTAAGATTTACTTAAATTCAATAATAAATTTTTCTCGTTGTAACTCTTTCGGATGTTCCATTCCTGATTCATAAAATGAAGTCGCAAAAACCATATAAATTGGTTTATTGATTTGTGTTACTGGGTATTGAAAATTTTCGCCATTATCGTCACGAAGTTCTAAATCCAGAACATTTTCAATCGTCTTTTCAGCAATGATATAATCGTCTTTTACAATGACATTTTTATCATAACGATGCCATTCACCTTCACGATCATAGAACCAATTAAATTGATAATCATCTCCACCAACACTAAGTTGTTTATCGGTATTAAATTTTGTTTCACTTGCAGTTTTTACAGCCACAAAACGACAATTTTCAAAGTACAAATCATCATTGCATTCATAAATATTTTTATCATCTGGATAATCATAATAATATGTTCCAAATGATGGCGAAACACTTAAATATTGTGTATTTCCATACAAAGTCACTCGATACTTATAAGGTGCTTTTTGAAGTTGAACACGATTATTTTTTATTGGAATGACTTTTCCGTTTTGGACAATTTCGACTTTGAAAGTCTTTGTCGTCTTACTTGAAGTAGATTTTGTTGAAGTACATGATGATAAAAAGAAAAATAGACCGATTGTTATTAAAAATTTGATTTGCATTGATAAATAATTTTAGTTTAAAAGCAACGTAACTAATCTGGCAAAAAGAAACTAAGATATTATCTTCTGCCACAGATTTTTACAAAATACATGGATTCACACTGTCTTTTGTGTAATCTGCGAAAATCTGTGGCGAAGAAGTCAAAATGTTTTTATTAGAACAAGGTATAATTTGAAAACAAACAATATTACAAAAGATTTATAAACACCTCAAATTTATAGATTAAATCTATGTTGTTTTACGTAATCTGTGTTTTCTGCATCAGAATTAAGAACGACTCAAAAATCCGTTTGAAATTGTATTTGCAAAACCTATATTTGCACCATGAAAACGAAACACTTAATAGCACCTTCAATTTTAGCAGCAGATTACACGAATCTAAAAGCTGATTTTGATATGCTAAATAATAGTAATGCTGACTGGGTTCATGTCGATATTATGGATGGAAAATTTGTTCCGAATATTTCGTTCGGAATGATGATTGTCAAAGCGATGAAAAAAATGTCTGAAAAGCCATTAGATGTACATTTGATGATTGTAGAACCAGAGAAATACATTGAACAATTTCGAGAAGCTGGAGCAGACGTAATTACCGTTCACTACGAAGCTTGTCCACACTTACATCGCACGATTCAACAGATTAAAGCAACTGGAGCAAAAGCTGGTGTTGCCTTGAATCCTCACACGCCAGTTTCAGTATTAGAAGATATTATTACCGAATTGGATTTAGTTTGTCTAATGTCTGTTAATCCAGGTTTTGGTGGACAAAAATTCATTTATCGCACGATACCAAAAGTACGAGCATTGACAGATATGATTCATATTCAAAATGCATCGACGTTGATAGAAATTGATGGTGGCGTTGGTTTACAAAACGCAGAAGCATTGTTAAAAGCTGGAGCAAGAGTTTTGGTCGCAGGAAGCAGTGTTTTCAAATCAAATAATCCAACAGCGACAATTCAACAACTAAAAGACATCGGAACGGATATTGGTTTCGTTTAGTAATCGTTTATTAGACCTGATAGGTTTTTGAAACCTGTCAGGTCTTTATCTAAGTCTGAAAAATTAAACCAATGAAATATATCATCATCACGTTCCTTTTTTGTTTATCCATAACAACAATTCAAGCACAATCTGCCACTGTTTTTGGAAAAGTTACCGATAGTGAAAATAGAGAATCTATTATTGGAGCTACGATTATCATAGTTGATGCGAGTAGAGGTGCTTCGACCGATAAAAACGGACGTTACGAGTTAAAGATTTCTGCAAATCAAGATGTTATTATCGAAATTTCTTATGTAAATTATAATAAATTTCGAGATACAATAAATCTGAAACCAGGCGAAAAACTGGAGAAGGATTTTAACTTAGAACTGCAAATAGGAGATGAGGTTGTTGTGACTGCTGAACGAACAAACGATGGCATGTTAAACGAAGGCGTAGAAGCCTTAGAACTCTTACCGATTGCCAGTGGAAACTTAGAATCTGCTTTACCAACCTTATTTATGGGTGTTGCTGCATCGAATGAATTGTCATCTCAATATTCTGTTCGAGGTGGAAATTATGATGAGAATTTGGTTTATGTCAATGATTTTGAAATCTACCGACCGTTTTTGATTCGTTCAGGACAACAAGAAGGCTTGACGTTTCCAAATGTAGATTTGATTCGTGACTTGTCCTTTTCTTCTGGTGGCTTTCAAGCCAAATATGGTGATAAAATGTCCTCGGTTTTGGATATTACTTACAAAGTCCCTGATACGACAAGAGCATCTGTAACGATGGGTTTGTTAGGTGCTTCGGCACATGTTGAAGGAAGCGTGAAGAAAAAAAGTGATTCTACAGGTCGTCAGCGATTGCGTTATTTGTTTGGAGCAAGATATAAAACAAATGCATATTTGTTGAATAGTTTGGATTTAGTTGGTGAGTACAATCCACAGTTTACCGATTTTCAAGGAATGATTACTTACGATATTAATGACGATTGGCAATTAAATGCTATCGGAAATTATTCCCGAAGTGTTTACCAATTTGTACCCGAATCCTTAACGTCAACATTAGGTTTGGTCAATTTTGCGTTGCAGTTTCGAGTTGCTTTCGATGGCCAACAAGTCGATGACTTTACCACAGGAATGGGCGGATTATCCTTGATTTATTATCCGGAAGAAAAAAATTACTTTTTGAAATTCTTGACTTCAACTTATCAAAGTCGTGAAAATGAACGCTTTGATTTGATTGGTCAATATCTTTTAGGTCAAATAGAAACGGACTTAGGAAGTGATAATGTTGGTGAAATAGTTGGAATTTTAGGAATTGGAACAGAACATAATTTTGCACGTAATTATTTGACTGCCAATGTATATAACGCACAACATAAAGGTGGTTGGGAAATAAAAAATGAAAACAACGGCAACACAAATTTTATAGAATGGGGTGCAAAATTTCAAAATGAAACGATTATTGATGAATTGAAAGAATGGGAATTATTAGACTCAGCAGGTTATTCGATTCCTTTCGATACCAACAATGTTTTCTTGAGTGAAACGATTAAAACTGACATTTTCTTACAATCAAATCGCTTTTCAGCTTTTGTACAAAATACTTGGAATGTCCGAGATTCTACCAAAGATTTGAACTTGTCGTATGGTGTTCGAGCTCAATATTGGGATTTGAATGGTGAATTTATCTTTTCTCCGAGAGCTCAAATGGTCTATCGTCCATTGAAAGCAAAACGTGATGTTACTTTTAAAGTCGCTTCTGGTTTATATTTTCAGCCGCCTTTTTATCGAGAATTAAGAAATCAATTCGGAGAAGTCAATACGGATTTATTATCACAAAAGTCATTTCACATTTTAGCTGGTGGAACATGGGATTTTCTTGTTGGTGACAAAGAGTTTCGATTTATTGCAGAATCTTATTATAAGTATTTATGGGATTTAGTCGCTTATGATGTTGATAATGTTCGGATTCGTTATTATGGTGATAATAATGCTTCTGGTTATGCGACAGGTATCGACTTACGTCTAAATGGTGAGTTTGTACCAGGTGCAGAATCGTGGGTGAATCTATCTTTTATGAGAACAAGAGAAAGTTTTGATGGTGTGCAGCATTTGTTACGTCAAATTGGACGACCAAATGATACGATGCAAGTAGCAGATGTTCCTCGACCAACGGATAGATTATTTTCGTTATCTATGTTATTTCAAGATTATTTACCACAGAACGAAAATTTCAAAATGAATCTGAATTTAACGGTAAGTTCTGGTGTGCCGTTTGGTTTACCGAACGATAATGTTGTGTACAGAAATACGTATCGTTTTAATCCATATTATCGTGCAGATATTGGATTTTCAGCTTTATTGTGGGATAGAAATAAGGGAAGTTCTTGGCGATTAGCCACAAGTTTACGACACTTACGAAAAGCCTGGGTAAGTGTAGAAGTGTTTAACTTATTAGATATACAAAATACAGCCGCAAATACTTGGGTGAAAACCATCTTTTCACAACAATTTGCGATACCAAACTATTTAACTTCCAGACGTATCAACGTCCGCTTCAGAGTAGATTTTTAAAATTTAGTTTCAGTAGTTATGTAGTCTGAGTAGTTTCAGTAGTTGTGGTTCGTAAGAACTACTTAAACTACTCAAACTACTCAAACTACTCAAACTACTTAAACTACTTAAACTATGTTTTGTGAAAAATTTATCAATTTTTGTTTTAGGTTTACTTTTCCTTGCTTCTTGCAATACGGATCCTACGGTAGAAAATTTATCTATTGATTATGGATATGATTATTATCCAGTTGAACTTGGAAAATATATCATTTATGATGTAGATTCTGTTGTTTATGATCCGATTCAAAACGGAACTTTTATTGATACAACAAGCTATCAAGCAAAAGAAGAAATTGTGGATACTACGATTGATAATGCAGGTCGAACAATGTTCATTATTCATTATTCGACTCGTGATAGTGTAAATCAACCTTGGACATTAGAAAATGTTTACACAACGGTTGTTGACGATTTTTGGGTAGAACGGACAGAAGATAATTTGCGATTTGTGAAAATGTTATTTCCATCAAGAGTTGATTCTACTTGGGATGGTAATCGTTTATTTGTCGAAGAAGATTTTATCGTTACTGTTAGAGGTGAAACTTTAGAAATGTTTAAAAACTGGTCGTCAGTTATAAAAGAAAAAAGCAGCTCTGGAACAATTGGTGGATTGAATTTTGATGATATACTAACCGTACAACATGCTGATGACGAAAACCTTATTGAAAGACGATTTGTTGAAGAAAAGTATGCAAGAGGTGTTGGTTTAGTAAGCAAAACCATGATGATTTTAGATACACAATGTGGTGGCAATTTATCAGATTGTGTTGATTTAACGTGGGAAGAAAAAGCAGAAAAAGGATTTATATTGACGATGACCATAAATGAATATAATTAAAGCTTATTTTGCTACTAATTTATATAGAAAATGTTCTGCACATATTGATAACACTACATTATAGATTGTATTAATTATTGTTTAATGTGTCACGTATATTATTAATTATAATATTAATAATATATCTTTATATTAGAAGAAAGCAGCGAAACCCTAAGTACGATACAAAAATGAAATTAAAAGAAATTTATGAGATATTGGATATTAGCTTTATTGACGATAGTAAGTGTTGAGTTGTCGGCTCAATCATTGAATAAATATTGGGTACAGTTTAAGGATAAAAAAGGCACACCTTATAATATATTTGAGCCAGAAGAATTTTTGTCACCTCGTGCGATTGAACGCCGTCAGCGGTTAGGTATTCCAGTTGATGAAATGGATTTGCCTGTTTCTCCCAAATACATTGGAGAACTAAAAAAGCAAGGTGCAAGGATATATACCGTTTCAAAATGGTTTAATGCGGCAACTATTTATTTGGAAAATGAAGCTGCTATTGATAAAATTAGAAGTTTACCTTTTGTAAATAATGTAGAAGCAACTGGTCGCTATCGAAAACCTCGACCAATTCGCAAACGCAAAAACCGAGATTATCGTAAGAAATATCCACAAATTGATAATTATTATGGACATGGTTGGAATCAAATTTCAATGCTAAATGGTCACACTTTGCATCAGATTGGTTATCGAGGCGAAGGTATGTTGGTAGCGGTTTTAGATGGTGGATTTGTGAATTTCGAAATTTCCCCATTTTTTGATTCTGTTCGAGCAGAAAATAAAGTGCTTGTAAGTAGAGATTTTGTAGATAATGATAATTGGGCATACGAAGCTTCAAATCATGGATTCAATGTAGTATCAACGATTGTAGGTAACTTACCTGGCATGTTGGTTGGAACTGCACCAGATGCAACCGTTGTTTGTATTCGTACAGAAGAAGTTGGAAGTGAATTAAGAATCGAGGAAGATAACTGGATTGCAGGAGCAGAATATGCCGATAGTTTAGGTGTTGATGTGATAAATTCCTCTTTGGGTTATACCAGTTTTGATAAGAAAAAAATGACTTATTCTACGCAAGATATGGATGGAAATACAGCAAGGATAAGTATCGGAGCTGATATTGCTGCCAAAAAAGGAATTTTGGTTGTCAATAGTGCGGGAAACGAAGGCGATAATAGTAGTTGGCGAATTATCGGAGCTCCAGCTGATGCAGATAGTGTAATGGCTATTGGTGCTGTGAATAGAAATAGAGAAAAAGCATATTTTAGTTCTTTTGGCCCAACAAGAGATGGAAGGATAAAGCCAAGTGTTTCGGCAAGAGGATTTGATGCAGTTGTCGCAACTCCAACCTATCGAGTAGATTCGGTCAATGGAACATCTTTTTCTTCTCCGATTATGGCAGGAATGGTTACTTCATTGTGGCAAGCTTTTCCAAATAAAAATAATATGGAAATCATGAGAGCGGTTGAGCAAAGTGGTGATTTAGCCGATAATCCTAATAACTCATTAGGTCATGGTATTCCTGATATTATGAAAGCTTATCGTATTTTGTCAAATACAACGAATATTACGTTGAGTTCTATTGATGATAAACCGATTGTCATTCCGAATCCTTTTACCAATTATTTCGATGTTGTTGTGAAAGGTCGTGTAAATGCAAGGGCTGAAATTACGTTGACGAATGCTTTAGGAAAAGTAATCAAATCATTTGAAGCATCAATTAATAAAGATGAAATGAATCGTTATCGTATTGATAACCTTCAAGGTTACCCAGCAGGAAGTTATATGATTACGATCAAAGTTGGTATTTCATCTTATCGAGTAAAATTATTGAAAATGTAATTTTATTAATTTTATTAATTTAAAATTAAATATCGAAAAGCCCTTCTGACGAAAGTTAAAAGGGCTTTTTAATTGATTTTTTCTATATTCGTATTTGATATTTTGTAATAAAATCAAATGCAAATGCACAAGAATTATCGCCTAATAATAGAAACGATTATCATTTTTTTTATTAATGGTTTTATCGCTAATTTTATTTTTAATTTGGTAGAATCCCTAATGAATCGATGGTTGATTTATGCCCCTTTGTTGCTATTTCAAGGACTTTGGTTATATAGGATTTATATCATTGGACACGAAACGGCTCACAAAAAACTCTTTCCGAAAAGCCTCCGAAAGAATGATTTTATGGGTTCTTTAGTCTTGTTACCGTTACTTGTTCCTATTAATATTTATCGAAAGATACATTATTTTCATCATGGTTTTAATCGTAAAGATGAACATACTTCGAACTTAGATACCTTTGTTGTGAAAGGAAAGTTTAAAGTTGCTAAAACCATTTTTTATTATACGATTTGGTATTTAAGTGTCTTTTGTGGTGGTTTATTTTTGCATTCTCTGGTGTCTGTTTTTCTATTTTTGTTTATTCCTCCACAATTAGCTGTGAAAATTTCACCAGCGTTCAAAGGTTGGAAATGGAAAGACCAATTTAAGGCGATTTTTTTATTTAGCATTGGCGTTGTGATTCATTATGGAACGTATTACTTTTTCGGAACGCAAGTTTATTTAGTATTTTTAGGTTATCCAATGTTATCGTTTGCTTGGGTAATGTCATTTTTGGTTTACATCTTTCATTATGATACAACGATTGGTGAACAAGTCCGCTACAATGTTCGATCAATTAGACGAGTTCCAGTGTTTTCATGGATTCTAATGAACTTCAATGAACACGCTACACATCATCAATATCCACATATTCCTTGGTATGAATTACCTGAAAAACGCAAAGAATTACCTCAAGCTTTCGCAGAAAAAAACGAAACAACTTCCAGCTTTTTTAAATTGGTTTTAAACCAATTAAAAGGGCCAAATATTGTTTATGAAGATTGAAAAATTCGGTGTAATTCTTTCTAAAAACGAAATGTGGAAAGTTGGATAAGTAAAATTTGGGAATCAATTTATGGTTGTTAAATTTTACTTATCCATTATACATATTGGAGGAATGGATGGCTTTGATTGTGCGTTGATTACTGCGAATAAAATTTTAAAAAAAATCACCTTATGTGTCAATGAGGACGATACATTATGCGTCTTTTGATAATAAACAGGGAAAAGCGTTACAAAATGATGAACCGAAACAGGTTAGCGAACAACAAGAACGCTATGAAAATATTATTAATCAGTATATATGATTGTGTTGATGTTCAAAAATCGTGAAACCCTTCAACCCTTCAATACTTTAACACTAAAAAATGAATAACAAATACGTAATTTCCATAGCTGCTGTTGTTGCTTTAGGTGGCTTTTTGTTTGGCTTCGATGCTGCTGTGATTTCTGGCGTTATTAGCTTTATTCGACCTGAATTTGACTTGACTGATATTCAAGTTGGTTGGGTTGTATCCTCTTTGACATTAACTTCGACGATTGCTATGGCAATTGCTGGTCCTTTGAGTGATAAATTTGGTCGAAAGACGGTTTTGATTTCTGTTGGTTTATTATATGCGATTTCTGCGGTAGGTTCTGCTTTAGCACCGACTTATGAGTTTTTGGTCGTTGCTCGGATGTTAGGCGGATTTGCGGTTGGTGCAGCATTGATTACAGCACCGTTATATATTGCGGAGGTATCTCCAGCCGAAAGCCGTGGTCAAATGGTTTCGATTAATCAATTGAATATTGTTTTAGGTTTTTCGGCAGCTTATTTTGCGAATTATTATCTGTTACAATTAAGTGATTCGACCGCTGATTGGGTGACAAATTTAGGTATCAATTCCGAAACTTGGCGTTGGATGTTAGGTTTGGAAGCCTTACCTGCAATTATTTTCTTTATATCCATGTTTTTTGTGCCGGAAAGTCCTCGTTGGTTATTAGGAAAAAATCGAACAGCAGAAGCCGTAAAAACATTAGAAAAAATCAATGGAAAAGAACAAGTAGAAGCAGTAACTTCTGAAATATTGAAGAATATTCAAGATGATAATCAAAGTGAAAAAACACCATTGAGTGAGTTGTTCAAACCTGCTATGAAATTGGTGATTACTATCGGAATCGTCATTGGAGTTTTACAACAAATCACAGGTATCAATGCCGTTTTCTTCTATGCAACGTCTATTTTTGAACAATCAGGTGTCGGTCAAGATGCGTCGTTTGCACAAGCTATTTTGGTTGGTTTAATTAACGTTGTTTTTACTTTGTTAGCGATGTATTTGATTGATAAATTGGGGCGAAAGCCTTTGTTACTAATCGGTACAGCAGGAATTGTTATTAGTATGACGTTGACGGCTTATGGTTTTCATCAAGCAACTTATACTTTGACTCAAGAAAAAGTCGAAATCTTATCTGAAGATTTTGATAAAACTGCTATTACTGATATGGTTGGAATCACTTACGATAATGATGTCACTTACAAAAACGAACTTAAATCTCGTATGTCTAATGTCGAATATGGCAAGATGGAAGGAGATTTGATTCAAGCAGCAATTACCATGAATCCAATTTTGATTCTGATAGGAATTTTAGGATTTGTCGCTTCTTTTGCGATTTCTCTTGGGCCAGTAATGTGGGTTTTATTCTCAGAGTTATTCCCAACACATATTCGAGGCTTGGCAATCTCATTTGTTGGTTTTATCAATTCAGGTGTAAGTTGGTTAGTACAACAGTTTTTCCCGTGGGAATTAGCGAATCTGGGTTCTGCCTTAACTTTTGTAATTTATGGTTTATTTGCCTTATTTGGCTTCTTATTTATTTACAAAATGTTGCCTGAAACCAAAGGAAAAACATTAGAAGAAATTGAGAAAGAATTAGTTGGTTAGAAATACTAAAGGGCAAACGCATCAGAGTGATTTGAATTATTATTAAAGCATTTGGCACTTTGATAATTTGGGTGGTAAAAGATAAGATTTCTACTTTTTCAAAATCGTTATTTGTGTTGAAGTGTTGAAGTGTTGAAGTTCCGAAATCTCGGTGGTGGCAAAAATTGTCAATGAACCAATATAATTTCCGGTAAGGACTATTTTGTAAATTAATTAAACTGTAAAACAGTCATTACCGGAAAATTTTGACAAATCGAAAAATTTAAAATTTATTATCTTCAGAATTTCCAGCTAACATCCAAGCTGCTGCCATTAATGCTAAATCTTTTAAAGCCATTGATAAATTGATAGGATCTTCTTCTGAAATATTTGGTAGATGAACTAATACGACAAATAATAACAACAAAATACCTAATAAAAACATCGCTAATCGTGCGTATTTATTAATAAATATTGATACGGCTGCTAAAACTAATGCTACACCTGTAATGTAAACCCATATTACACCACCAGGAATAGGAACCATATCAGCCATGTCATCAGCGGCTATAAAGTGAAAAAGTCCGAATATTAAGAACGGAACAGCGAAAATGTACTTTGAGTATTTCGCTAAATTGTTAATTAAGTTATCCATTTTTGCTTTGAATTTAATTGGTTATTAATACATGTATAATAATATAGTTTGGTTTGGTTTTATTTTTAATATGTCTCAAAGGTAATTTTAATTTTGAATTATACAAAATAAATAATTATTTATTTGATTTTTTGCAAAAAGTATAGTATCTGTTTAACTTAAATTAACATTATTTATTTGGTGTTAAAACATTGAAATTGAATTATTGTAAGATGCATTCAATAAAAAACGCCATTATTCCTAAGAATAATGACGCTATATATAATTAATAATCTACTAAATTAAATTTATTCATCTGCGTCCTCACTGTATTTAGATGCTTCTAATGCCGTTAACATTTCTTGCATCAAATTCGTACCAGCTGTCGGTGAGTTTGGCAACATAATCAAACTTGACTTTGTGTTTTCAGTCATTGAGTTTAACGTATCATAATGTTGTGTAATGATAATCAAAGCCGATGCTTCTTGCGAATTAATACCCGCTTTGTTCAATACTTCAACGGACTCTTCCAAACCTTTTGCAATCTCACGACGCTGATCAGCGATACCTTGACCTTGTAAGCGTTTTGATTCTGCTTCTGCCTGTGCTTTCGCTACAATACGGATTCTTTCCGCTTCACCATCATATTCCGCTGCAACTTTTTCTCGTTCTGCTGCATTAATTCGATTCATTGCATTTTTTACGGCAACATCTGGATCAATATCCGTTACTAAGGCTTTGATAATATCATAACCGTAAGTGTTCATTGCTTCTTGCAATTCTCTTCTGATTGCTAATGCAACATCATCTTTACGCTCAAAAACATCATCTAATTTCATCTTAGGCACTTCCGCACGAACAGTATCAAATACATAAGCGGTAATTTGCTCATGTGGATTTTCTAATTTATAGAATGCTTCGTAAATTTTCTCTTTCAATACCAAATACTGAACAGATACTTTCAATCGAACAAAAACATCATCTTTGGTTTTCGTTTCGACTATAACATCTAATTGCTGAATTTTTAAATTTAATTTTCCTGCAATTCTATCAACGAAAGGTACTTTAAATTGAAGTCCTGCATTCCGAACACTTTGATATTTTCCTAATCGTTCGATAACATAAGCAGTTTGTTGCTTGACTGTAAAAAGGCCTGAAAAAATTAATACAATGATAAAAAATATCACTACACCATAAGATACTAACAACTCTTCCATACTATGATAATTTTATTTATTAATAATTTATTTGAATCTAATTTATCTATTTTTACTACTTTAAAAGAATACTACAATATAGAATTATCTTATCGAAATGTTAATTTTATACTACAATTTGATAAAAAAATCCGACAAACTAATGACGAATTTCGAATTTCGAGTTTGACGAATTAACGACAGTTTCGAGTATTTAAATTTATAATTTTATTAGAACGTTTATTTTTAATAAAAGGACAAATTTTGAATAAATCTCAATCTGTTATCAATTCGTCAAACCCGCAACTCGTAACTTGCAACTCATAAACATGAAAAATTTAAAAACAGCTTCTATCTGCGTTCACACAGGTGCAATAAAAGATAAAGAATTTGGTGGCGTAAATTCTCCAATTTATACTTCTTCAGCATATAATTATCGTGAAGGAAAGGTGATTTATCCACGATATTACAATACACCGAATCAAAAAATTGTTTGTGATAAAATCGCTGCGTTAGAACATGGCGAAGCCAGTTTGGTGTTTGGTTCTGGCATGGCTGCGATTCATACGACAATGATGACCGTTTTGAAAAGTGGCGACCATGTTATTTTTCAAGCAGATTTGTATGGCGGAACGTATCACTTTATTATGAGTGAGTTAGAAAACGCAGGTATTACGTACACAATGGTTGATGCTGCTGAAGTCGATAATTTTGCGAAAGCAATACAAAAGAATACAAAAGTTATTTATTTAGAAACGCCTTCTAATCCATTATTAAAAATAACGGATGTCGAAGCAGTTGCGAATATTGCGAAAGCAAATAACTTGACAACCATTATTGATAATACATTTGCATCGCCGATTAATCAAACACCAATGGATTTTGGAATCGACATCGTTTTGCATTCAGGAACAAAATACCTTGGTGGACATAGTGATATATGTTTTGGTGCAGTTGTCGCTTCAAAGGAATGGATTGGAAAAATCCATCAGAAAAGTATTATTTATGGTGGTAGTTTGAATTCTTCTGTTTGTGCATTGATTGAACGAAGTATGAAAACATTGGCGATTCGTGTACGAGAACAAACGAAAAATGCTCAAGCATTAGCAGAATTTTTAGACGATTTGCCAATGGTTGATAAAGTGTATTATCCAGGTCTGGCATCGCATGAAGGTCATGACTTAGCAAAGAAATTGATGCACGGATTTGGTGCAATGTTGTCTTTTGAGTTACGCATTAATTATTTATACGATTTAGATATATTTTTAGATAACCTCAAAATGATAAAACCTGCGGTGAGTTTAGGCGGAATCGAAACAACAGTTACAACACCAGCTTCGACTTCACACGCTAAAATGTCGAAAACAGTAAGAGAAGAACAAGGTATTTTTGATAATTTACTTCGTGTCTCGGTCGGAATCGAAGATATTGAGGATTTGAAAGCTGATATGCTTTACGCCATTCAGAAAGTAGAAACACATTCTTTGATTGCTTAGAATTGATACCAAAAAATAGAAACACATTCTTTGTTGCTTCCTTTTCCTTATTTTCTACTTTGAAATTGGTTATTTATCTCGATAAACGCTCATTTCCAAAACAGAAACTTAGAAAAAATATTGGTTCTTAGAATAATTTAGTGATTAACTTACAAGGTCTTTTCTGACCTTGTAAGTTTTGATGATTGAGCCTATTCATATAAAAATTTAATTTCTCCAATCTTTTATAAACAAAACTTACTGTTTTCAAAAAACGATATTGATATTTTTATATGTTTTTATTAATAAATTACGCCTAATTCTAATAAGTTTTTATTTTTGCACAATCACACCTTTCAATAAAATAAAATCTCCCTCAATATTATTATTATTAATAGTTATAATTTAATTGATTTTAAATTTTAAATATTCAAAATCATATAAATTGTCAAACTAAACACAAAACTATGTCGTCACTCACACAACGACAAGGCGTTTTAGGCAAGCGATTAGCAGCTCACCTTTTACGCAGAACTACTTATAATATCACCGCTTCACGGATTGCAAATTTCGCTACAAAAACGGCTAATCAAGCTGTTGATGAATTATTTGTCATTCCTGCACTTCAAGAACATCGAGGGCCAATTCAATACGAAAATGGTACTTTCTGGCTAACAGATGATCCGTATGTTGCTCCAACAAGCGGAACATTAGCAACTCGTTCGGTACTTTGGTGGTTTTATCACGAACTGATGAATGACACGTCGATTCGTCATAAAATGGCTATATTCTTTACAGGAATTTACGTTTCTGCAAGTGATGCAGATTGGCGAGTTTTTAATGGTTATCGTTTGTTTCAAGAATATGCAATTGGCAATTTGAAAGAGTTAGCGGCTAAGGTTTCATTAGATAATCGAATGTTGCGGTATTTAAATAATAATGTCAACAACAAATGGAATCCGAATGAAAATTACGCTCGTGAATTTTTGGAGTTATTCACGATTCTAAAAGGTCAACAACTCGGCGATGGTGATTATTCAAACTATACCGAACACGATATTCAAGAAGCCGCAAAAGTTTTGACTGGTTATCGAAATGGTACAATTACAGATATTGATTCTGATACTGGTTTGGCGGCTGGTTATGCAGATTACAATCGTCATCATGTTGGAAATAAACAATTCAGTCATCATTTTAATAATCAAGTTATTATAGGTGCAGTTGATGAAACAGATATGCAGCGAGAGTTTCAGGAGTTTGTCGATATGATTTTTGGGCAAATTGAAACGGCAAAAGCTTTTGTTCGACGCTTGTATCTCTTTTTTGTTTCTGATAATATTACATCAAACATTGAAACACAAATCATTCAGCCTTTAGCTTTACAACTTCTGAATGATAATTATGAAGTAGAAACAACACTAAAAACGCTTTTGAAGTCCAATCATTTCTACGATGAAGATGATAGCGACAATACAGATGAAATCATTGGTGGAAAAATTAAATCTCCATTAGAATTATACTTTCCTACTATAATGGCTTTTGATGGTGACAATTCTGGTGGTGCAAATGGCAATCAATCAAATATGACGACAAATGCCAATAGATTGATTTTTGATAATTTAGCCATTATGGGTTTTCCTGAATATGCGATTTCTGTCGAAGGTTATCCTGGTTTTTTCAAATCACCGAGTTTTAGTAAATCTTGGGTGGACACTTCGACGCTTCCGATGCGATACAAAATGGGTGCAGCACTTCTAAACGGTTCGACGATTACGAATAGTTATGCAACAATGCCATTTCAAATTGATATTGTCACCTTCGTTCGAGATAATTTTGTCAATCAAGAATATGCTGATTTATTACTCACACAACTATTTGAATTGACACTTCCAGAAATGCCTGATGCGGATCGTCGAGAGTATTTTAAAGATAAATTAATCGGTGGAATTACCGTTATTAATTGGATGTTTGAATGGCAAAATTATATCGCTACCAATAACGATGCTGCCGTTCGAGTAGTTTTAGAAGATTTGTTTGAAGCACTTACCAGTTCACCTGAATATCAAACTTTTTAGCATTCACCTTATACTTATTAAACCGTGTCGGTTTTCAAAACTGACACGGTTTCTACCAACAGAATCATGAAAAGACGAAAATTTTTAAAATTATCATCGGCTTTAGGTATTGTGCCTTTATTGTCTCAAGGTTTGCCGATTCGTTCGATAGCAGCGACAAGTCCGATGCTATTAAATCCTTGTGCGCCGACTGATAGATCAATCGTTGTAGTCTACTTAAATGGAGGAAACGATATATTTAATACAACTGTTCCATTAAATCAACACGCAGATTATGCGAACTTTCGAGCAGATACATATTTACCACAAAATCAATTAATTAATTTAGATAATACTTTACCAACGAACCAACAAATTGGTTTACATCCATCCTTAACTGGACTTAAAAGTTTGTATGATAATGGTCTGTTAAATATTGTTCAAGGTGTTGGTCACGCTCAACCGAATAAGTCACACTTTAAGGCGTTGGATAATTGGCTGACAAGTAGTGGCGGAGCTGAAAACTATGGAGAAGGTTGGCTTGGACGGTTTCTGAATAATCGTTATCCGTCTTATAATGGTTTGCCGTTTTCAGGAGAATTAGATCCTTTGGGAATGTTATTTGGTCGAATGAATAACGCAGGTTTTCACACACACGATGAACACAATCACGAAATCGTCATGTCTGGAAAAGATTCACAAGGTTTTTATTCTGTGATTTCTTCGATTGCTGGTGAGCCGATTTTGAATATGCCAAATACCGAACAAGGCGGAATGTTATCCTTTATGGAAGGTGTTGCGACGAGTTTGAATGTCTATGCTCAACGGGTTCAAACTACTTTTGGAAATGGCATAAATAGTAGCGTTGTTTATCCAAATTCTGACTTATCCAACCAATTAAAAACAGTAGCAAAAATGCTAAGTGGCGGTTCTCGCACTAAAGTTTTTATGACAACAACTGGCGGATTTGATACGCACGTTGCTCAGATTGATCAAGGAAGCACAACAACTGGCGGTCACGCTAATTTGTTACAAAATATCGGTGATTCTGTCAAAGCATTTCAAGACGATTTGACAGCTTTAGGTTTAGATAATAAAGTTTTGACGGTGATTTTTTCTGAATTTGGACGAAAAATCGTGCAGAACGGAAGTTTTGGAACTGATCACGGCACATTGAGTTCGATGTTCTTGGTCGGTTCTGGTGTCGAAGGTGGTGTTACTGGAAATAATGTTGATTTGCAAAATCAAGACAATCAAGGAGCTCCAAATCCGAATCAAACACAATACGATTATCGACAAGTTTATTCTACTGTTTTACAAGATTGGTTAGGTGCGAATGATGGTTCGATTGATACTGTTTTTAATAATAATTTAGGTAATAGTTATACGACTCAAAAATTACCATTGATTAATATTGGAAATGTCGTTCCGAGTAGTTGTCACTTTACGCCTTTGGTACAAACCGTTTGTGCTTGTTTGCAAGTCAAAGTCATGATGGAAGGTTTCTACAATTCTAACACCAATGAAATGACAACTGGTTTGATGAATACTGGTTTGTCACTAAATCAACCTTACAATTATGCACCATTTAATTATAGTGGAACAGAATCAATTTCATCACCGCCAAATGATATGGTTGATTGGATTTTATTGGAATTGCGACAAGCAGACGATTTGACGCAAGTCGTTGATAGACAAGCTGCTTTGTTACGAAAAGATGGAATTATTATGCAGCTTGACGGAACACCTGGCGTTGCCTTTAATAATGTAGTTACTGGAACATATCACTTAGCGATTTTCCACCGAAACCATTTGGGCGTTGTCAGTAGTATTCCGGTTGTGTTGGATAATGTGAATTATGTTTATGACTTCACACAAGCCGATTGGAAAGCTCATGGTTTGCAGCAACAAAAGCAAATTGGCAATAATATTTATGGAATGTATGCTGGTGATTTGAACGGTGATAATATTATTAATAATCAAGATTACAATTATTACAAACTCAATACTGGAAACAATGTTGGTTATGCTCGTGCAGATATTAATGGCGATGGAAACAGCGATTTGCAAGACCAAAATCTGTGGCAAGAGAACAGAAGTAAAATTGGTAAACTATAAAATCAAAACAACATGAAAAAACTTTTATATACACTTCTGTTTGTTTTGATGGCTTTCGCCAATATTCAAGCACAAGCAGTTTTAATTTTAGATGATAATTTACAATGTGGAACTTATACATATTGCATTGATATAAAATTGAATGCCAATTCAGGAACATTTGATTTGGGAACTTCTTCTATTTTATTGGATTATAATATAGAAGCGTTGACCTTTCAAAGTTACGTTCCAAATGCTTTTGATAGTACAAATTGTTCGACCGATTGGCTTCCGCAACAATATGATATTGATGCAGAAACTGGCGAATTTAGTTTAACGATGAAACCGATTAATTCCAATAGTTGCGTTACCGTTGATGCAACGCAACAAACTATCGGAACACTTTGCTTTTCTATCAATCAACAAGGTGCAAGTCCTGAAATTCGAATCAATACAGATGAAACATTATTTAATAATAATTCACCTGATAATGGAACAAACAATATCACTTTTCAAACCGACAGCTTAGTAACAGCAGGCGTTTTAGCTTGTGATTGTGTTGGTGCAGGAACGGCTTGTGATGACAATAATGTCTTCACAACCAATGACCAATTTGATATAAATTGTAATTGTAATGGTACAATTTCAGATAATGATAATGATGGAATTCCTGATGGCGTTGATGGTTGTCAAGACGATGTTTACGAAGCAGAAGACGCTTATTTTGTTGGAACTGGCATTGGTTCAAATCATTTACAATTCTTTGGTGAAGGATTTATTGATTATCAAGCATGGCAAAACGATACCTTAAAATTTACTATAGATGTTGCGAATACAGGAATACATGATATTATTATTCGTTATGCCAATGGAAATAGTTGGAATCGACGATTAGACGTAACAATTGATAATATTGTCGTTCAGAATGATTTCCAATTTCCAACAACCGATACCAGCTGGAAAGTTTGGGATACATTGATAATTCATCACAACTTCACTATTGGTACACATACGATTTTATTAACGCCACCATCAACACATCTTTGGCACGAACCAAACATTGACCGCTTGACGGTTTCACATTGTATCGCTTGTGCAACTGCTGGACAATCTTGCGATGACGGAAATCCTTGTACAACTTCCGATATGATTGACATCAATTGTAATTGTACAGGTGTTTTTGAAGATGCAGACAACGATGGCGTTTGTGATAATTCCGATATTTGTCCAAATGGAGATGACAATTTAGATGCCGATACAGACGGAACTCCAGATTTTTGTGATGATTGCGACAATAACTTAATTGGAACAACTTGCGACGATGGAAATCCTTGTACGATTAATGACGTTTATGATGCAAGTTGTAATTGTAGCGGAACGACAACAGGAAATGATACAGATTTTGATGGCGTTTGTGATGCTTATGATGTTTGTGCTGGTGGCGACGACAACTTAGATGAAGACGAAGACGGAACGCCAGATTTTTGTGATACTTGTGATGACAGATTAGTCGGAAAACCTTGTGATGACGGAAATCCTTGTACCGTTTTAGATGTTTACAATGCGTCTTGTGGTTGTGGTGGAATCCCGATTCATGTCGAAATTTCGGCTTTAGTTTCTGATGTTACTTGTTATAGTTTTGATGATGGAATTATTGATATTGATGTTGCTGGTGCGTTTGGTGAGTTGGATTATATTTGGAATACTGGTGATGTAATTTCCGATTTAGATAGTTTAGCACCAGGCAATTATTCTGTAACCGTAACCGATTTTAGAAATTGTAAAGATTCTGCGGATTATGTTATTACAGAACCAGCAGATTTGATTGGAAATTATAATATGATTGCTTCCGCAGATTCAAACGGAAGTATTGATTTTACGCCTTTCGGCGGAATTCAGCCGTATAATTTCGCTTGGGAAACTGGCGACACAACCGAAGATTTGAATAATTTAATTCCATATACGTACAATTTAACATTGACTGATTCTAATAATTGTGTAGAAGATATTTCGATAGATGTTTATCCTTCGGATATGTGTGTCGATACGATTATTCAAGCAGAAGATGGAATTTTGCATTTGATGGGGAAAGATACTTGGAATGAACGTTGGGCTTTGGGCGATGGCTTTATTTATTTGAGAGATAGCATTGACGAAACAGCAACTTATACCATAAATATTCCTGCCGATGGATTTTATACCATCGGTTTTCGATATACTGACAAATGGGCAACAAGAGGCGTTGAAATTATTATTGATGGAACAACCGAATTTGCAGAGTTAGATTTTCCAAGAACTTACGACTGGGCAAATTGGCAAAAGTTAGAATTTGTTCAACATTTCACCGCTGGTTCACATCAATTCGTCATTGCACACGCCAACGATAATTGGGGACCTTGGATTGATTTTATCTCTGTTTGTGATGGTGTTCATGTTCCGATTATTGCGGAAGCAGATATTACCGACAATATTTGTTTTGGAGCTACTGACGGTGAAATTACTGTTCATGCTGATGGCGGAACTCGCAACTACACTTACTTATGGAGCAACGGCGAAACAACACAAACAATTACAAATTTATTAGCTGGAGATTATTTTGTAACCATAACCGACGAAGTTGGACAAACTGAAATTGATACTTTTGCCGTTGGACAACCGACTGAAATCACGCCAGTTTATACCATTACACCAGTCAAATGTAATGGTGGAACAAATGGAAGATCAAGTGTTCAAGTAAGTGGCGGAACATCGGGTTATGCTTACAATTGGAATACTGGGCAGACGTGGAAAAACTCTGGTAATGTTGCAGCTGGAACATATTACCTAACTGTAACGGATGCCAACGGTTGCGTTGACACATCGCACTCTATCGTCACTGAACCTGATGCAATGGATGTTATTTTTAATAATACCGTTTCTAATGGAAATAATGGAACGATTGATATGACTCCTTTAGGCGGAAATGCACCATATACGTATTATTGGAAAGATTCTGTTTTGACAGAAGATAGAACTGGTTTGGCAGTCGGAAGTTATCGAGTAACGATTACGGACAGTAAAGGTTGCTGGTATCGAGATTACACCAATATTTATCCTGACGGACTTTGTTTAGACACCATTATGGAAGCAGAAGAAGGAATTTATAGCAATATGAGTTACAATATTTGGCATAGAGATTCCGCAACTGGACGAGGTTATCTTCACTTTAGTAATGACACTTTAGGAAATGCTACATATGATTTTCATATTCCTCAAGAAGGTTGGTATGCAATTGGTTTCCGTTATTCAAATCAATATGGAACAACTCGAAACGCACAAATTGATATTGATGGAACGACCGAATTTTTAGATTTTGGTTTTCCTTCAACAATCGTTTGGGACAATTACGAATTTATAGATTTTGATAAATATTATACAGCTGGAACACATACTTTGACACTTCGACATCGCCAAAATTGGTCGCCTCGAATTGACTTTATTACAGTTTGTGATTTGAGTTTAGAAGGTGACGTTGTTCAGTCAGATATTGAGTGTTTTGGTGATAATGATGGTTCGGCTTCCGCCAATGTTTCAGGTGGTCGAAAAGAGTATGAATACTTGTGGAATACTGGCGATACAACCGCAACAATTGATAACTTAACCGCTGGAAGTTACACGGTTTCTGTAACGGATACTTTGAATCAAGTTTATACGGAAACCATTACAATTAATGCACCTTCGGCAGCTTTGGACGTAACATCAAACATAAACGATGCAATTAGTGGAGCAACAGGAAATATTGATATTACACCAACTGGTGGCACTTCGCCTTATACTTTCCTATGGAATAACGGTGCAACAACCGAAGATAGAATCGACATCAATCGAGGAATTTACCATTTGACAATAACTGATAATAATGGCTGTGAAAAAATAGATAGTTTCTTTGTTTACGATGAAAATGGCGTTTTACCAGTCGAGTTATTATACTTCAAAGCGAACGTTATTAATCAAGCGATTCAAACAGAATGGCAAACAAATTCTGAAATTAATAACAAAGGATTTTGGTTACAACGCAGTACAAATGGTGTCGATTTTGAAAACTTAACTTGGATTGATGGTCAAGGAAATTCTACCGAAATCCATACGTATCAATATCTTGATAAAAACATTGTTCCGAATACGATTTATTATTATCGCTTAAAGCAAATTGATTTTGATGAATCATATGATTATTCAAACATCGTCAATGCACATATCAATGCAACGTTAGGTGGAATTGTGATTTATCCGAATCCAATTCGAGATAATCTAATCATTGAGTTTGAACAATCATTTAGCGGAAGCATCAAAATAATAGATTTATTAGGTCGTGAACACTTTAACTTACAATTAGAAAACCAACAAAAATGGTTGTATAATTTGGAAACATTACCAAGTCAATTTTATTTTATTATCATAGAAAGTAATGGTGAACGATATGTGGAGAAGATTTTGAAACAGTAAAATTTTCAGACACTAATTTGCGCTAATTACACTAATTTATTATTTTCGATTCGGCAGATGATTTTAAAATCGTCTGTCGAATTTATTTTTTATAAATAGACTTTATTCTAAAATAGTTTAGTAATGAATGGAAATTAAGATTTTATTGCTAATTGAGGTGACAAAAACGGAGTGTAGCCTTAGCTACATGAGTATTTTGTTAACAGCCTGTCCCGAAACCTCGTGGAAAGAGTAGCGATAAAAGATAATTTAGCTTCATACGAAATTATTTAGAATAAAGTCTATTAATAAAGGGGAATCAGAATCAGGAACTATATCGTCCAATAGTGATAAAATTGCACATTATATTGATTACAATGGAGTGAAATTAAATCAAAATTTCACTTATGCAGAATCAGGCTCTGAATCGTATTATTTTGAATCTTATCTGAATAAAAACAATATCACGTTATTAAAAGCTATTCCAAACGGAAGTATGATAAATAGTGTTTTTAGCACAAAAGAAAACATACATCTGGAATTTTATTCATTAATATGTACAGAATCCACTAATTTTAAAAAATTATAAAAATAAAACTCAGCGACCTCTGCGAAATCTCTGCGTCCTCTGCGGTTAAAAATAAACTGAAAAAACTCAAGCAGTCTTTTCCAAAAGGTACACTTATTCATAATGGAATGATTTACTATTATTTTCAACCAAAAAATAATTCACCTTTTCATCTATTTACAAAATTTCCAGTTACTAAAAATTAATGTTCCTTTGGCAGATTTTACCAACCTATTTTTAGCCACAAATGCACGAATTTTTAATAAAAAAATTATTCGTGCATTCGTGGCAAAAATTACCAAAGAACGAATTAATCCATTGCCCAAATCCATTCACCAGTTACATTGAAATATCCCATTTTATCACCATTTTCGACACGAAAAATTCCATTTCCCCAATACGTAATATATTCGTAATCTGGTTCAACGATAACGTTTCCCTCTAAGTCTATGACACCATGAAAACTCTTGATTTTGATTTGAGCAAAACCATTTTCAAAAGCTTCGATTTCGTCGTATTTTGGAGGCACAATTTCCACACCTTGATGCGTCAATAATCCCCAGCGACCATTCTTTTTAATAATCGCTATATTATTTTGAAAAGGTAAAGCATCTTGAAAATACCCTTTCGATAATTTATTATTTTCGGTGATAAAGGAATATTTATATTCAGGTGTTCGCATCAAACCTTTACCTTCAGAGAAGGCTAAAATACGATTGACTTCGGGCTGAATCGTGAATTTTCCTGCTGTATTCACCAAACCTGAGTTTTTGTAACCTTCATACACTACACCAAATCCATCTGCAAATGGCAACGCTTTTGAGAAACCTGGTTCGAGAATAAACACACCCGAAGTATTCATATAGCCCCATTTTCCATCTTTTTGAACCGCTGCAATGCCTTCTGAAAAATCACCAACATTGTTAAATTTTGCATCAATAATTTCCTCACCTTGCAGATTGATAAAACCATAACCATTACTGCCTTTTACAGCAGCCAATCCATTATTAAATGCACGAATCTTATCATATTTTTTTGAAGTTAATTTTTCTCCATTTTTATTAATAATAGCGTAGTAACGACTGTTATTTCCCGTTTGTACTAAGGCTACATTATTTTTATCAAAAGGAAATATCTTTAAATATTTTGATGGTTTATGAATAAAATTTCCATTTAAATCAATCAAACCCCAATATCTTTCTATTTGAACTCGTGCAACACCATTTTCAAAATCATACGCATTATCAAACGTATTTTCAATAACAATTTTTCCTGTTTTATCAATGTATTGATAATCGTATTTTACAACAACTGCCGCCAAGTTTTCTTTAAAATTACCTACTTTTTTGTAAGTATTTTTAATGATAATCCCGCCGTTTTTATCCAAAAATCCCCAGCGTCTATCTTTTTTAAAAGCCGCCAAACCTTCGCTAAAATCTTGAACTTTATCATATTTGCACGGAATCACTTCATTGCCTTGCATATCACAAAATCCCCATTTTGAACCTCGTTTCACCGCAATTCTTCCGTCATAAACTTTACCTACTTTCGTATAAATTGCAGGAACGACAACGTTTCCTAAAGTATCAATCAAACCGATTCGTTCTTTTTTTACCAAGACTCGAACCATTTGATTATCAGCGTTTTCCAAATATTGAACATCATTATATTTACAATCCAAAATCGGTTTTCCGTCCAATCCAATCAATCCCCAATCATTATTCAATTGAACAACAGCGACATTATTATTAAAATCTCGTGCATACTGAAACTGTGGCTGAATCGTGATTTTTCCTAAAGTATCCATAAATCCCCAAAGAGCATTTTTGCTATACAAAAAGCCTTCGTTCATCAATCGTTGGTCATACAACGTCACAGATAACAAGCCATTTGGCGAATGCATTTCATCAAAATAATTGGCTACATTATCAACCGTATTATTGCTTTTCTCAAAAGACATTGACCAATTTCCCTTTTGAGAAATACGAGCAACACCGTTTTCAAACTCACCAATATAAAGAAAACCTTTTTGTATAATTTTACCGTTTCGAGCCATCAAACCATGTCTTCCATCATTAAAAATAACTCTTGCCGTTGGTAGATTTTTTTCTTCAAAATCATCAAAACGAATGTCCCACATATTAATTTCACTGACTTGTAAGCCACGTTCATTATTTACAATGGCATAAGTATGATCAAATCGGAAATCCGTTCTATCAATCTGATAACGGCCAACACCTTCCAAACCAACTAACGTAATTCCTAAATCTCGCTTAATGCTAATCATGTCATAACTCGGTGCGATTTGGTCATTTCCCGTCTGAATATTGCGTAAACCCCAAAGATCTTTCATCGGATCATGATACCATTCAAAATTACCGATTTGAAAATTTTGTTGTGTTCCATTTCGTCTGCGTCGCTGTACATTTGCTCCGACTTTGATTCGACCAACTTTCTTATAATTATGTTCATTCCGAAGTTTTCCTTCATCATCGAAATTGTACATTGTCAAAGCTGTACCTTGATATGCTTTCGCCTGATTTTCTTCAATCGAAATACGATTATATTCAAACGGAATAACGATTTTTCCTTTAAGATTCACAATTCCATAAAATTGACCTTTTTTTACACCACAAACACTTCCTTTTAATGGTGCAATAAAATCATATTCTAATGGCAAAATCACATCATCATTTCCATCAACAATTCCCCAACCATTATTATTTTTAACACGATACAAACCATTCACAAACGGTTGAATTTCAGTATAACGAGTCGTTAACAATTCATTACCTTGCAAGTCAATCAAACCAACTCGAATACCTTTTCGGACAACAATTGCATCATTATTAGCATAAGGCAAATAATTATCATATTTATCTTGAGAAACAATTTGGCGAGTATTTAAACTAAATAATGCCATGGATTTTTCATTTTTTAATCGAATAAAATTATCATTCAACTTAGAATATTCTCTCCATATTGTCGGTTGCACTTCTACACCATCTTCTGTGAAAATTCCCATCAAATCACCTTCATAGACAAATATAAAATTTTGAATTCCATACTGAAGGTGCTCATATTTTGGTGGCATAATGACTTCACCATTCTTAGTCATTATACCAATTTTCCCATTCTTTTTAATATAAAAAGTATTGGCAGTCGAAGGAATAATTGATTCGTACTTTGCAGACGAGACAAGTTGACCTTCTCGACTGATAAGGCCATATTTATCTTGCCATAAAAATTGAATAAATGAGCCATCTTCGATTAATTCAATTTTAGTATATTTTTCTTTTACAATTACTTTTTGACTTTCGTCAATAATCGTCCAATTATCCTTTTGTTTAACCGCAAACAGAGAATTATCAATCACTTTAAGGTCTTGAAACTGTGGCTGAAAAATAACTTGACCATGTTTATTAATCAAACCAATGTTAGCAGATTCTTGAACAATCGAATACCCAAACGCATCTATTTTACCAACAGCGTCATAAGTCGGTGCTAAGAAAACTTGACCTTTATCATCTATCAATCCCCATTTTTGACCTTGTTTTACAGGAAAAACGACTTGACTAATTACTTGATTTGAAAACAATAATAACAATACAATGAATAGCGGTGAAAGTGAGTATTTCATGGTTTCTGGTTTTGATTGAACGCTTGCGGCTTGTAGAATCTAAGAAATCAAAGGTCGGACTTTTTTACTTGTCCGACCGTTTGATAACGTAATTTTAACGATATTCGATTATAGGTTAGTATAATGTAACACGACTCTACAAAGTCGTCAATGAGTTTTGTTATTTCGTGTCATTGTGGAAAGTTATGATTCGTTTTAACTCAACTTATCAATAATACTTTCTAAATCATCAACAGAAGCTACTGCTTCTTCTTGTACATTCATTTTGAATGTATATTTATTTTGACTTTTTAATAATTCTATATCGACATTTTTAAAGTCATCTTTAGTGAAATAAGCGATTTTATTGCCAGGCAAAACTGCAATCAACATATTGTCATCATCTGGATTAAAGGAAAATTTGTCGAACGTATTCGGATGATAACGCACAACGGAACGTTGCGTTCCTGTCACTAAGAAAACACTAATTTTATTAATATATTTATCGGTACTTTGCCCAAAATCAAAACTGGCAATACAACGTTGTCGATTTGGATTTTTCCAAATATCCCAATTGAATACTCCAAAACTACTGACTTTGAAAGAACGTAATAAATCAGCTTCTCCATCTAATCGTTTTTCCTCTTCGATTCTCGCTTCCTTCATTTCTTCATATTTTTCATTTTTCTTTTTGAACTGAGCGATAGCTTCTTCGTAATCCATTCCTTTCAATGCTGGAGTAATACTTGTCGTGAATGATTTTTGACCATTTTTAAGAATCAATTTATATTTACCAAACTCTGGTTGAACTGATTTTACATCAATATTTGTCCAGTTTTCTTGAAAAACCCAATCGTTTTTCTTCGGATCATTTTTCGTGCTTTGTCCGTCATATTGCCACACAACACCATGATAAGCACGTAACTCAGGGAAAGATTCATAATTAATATCTAAATCAAAAACGAAAGCATTTTCGTCAAATTTTGTTGGTTTTGCTGGTTGATTTGGTACTTTTGGTAGCTTTTTAACTTTTTCTAATTTAGCAATATTTTTTGTTGGCTTTGCAGTTCCTTTAGTTTCCCAATTACACGCTTTTTTGTCAAAGTGAAAAAAGTCAAAATTCTCACCTTCTACAAATGAACCCATTTTCACTTCAATATCCTTATTGTCAGCGATTTTAACATCTTGTCCATTTTGTGAACCATTGATTTCAAACATTCCTGCGGTTTCCATGTATTTATCACCTTCAGCGTTCGTCATCGGAATGCCACTCGCAATAATTGCCGCTGCATCATGAAACTCACGATAAGTAATATCAACTTTTCCTTTTACAGGGTTTCCATCCGCATCTTTAAATGCACCTTTTGGGATTATAATTGTTGTTCCTGTCTCTGTCGTAATCGTACGACCTTGTGATACATCAACTGTATATTTTGAAAACGGTACATCAATATCTTCAAACGGTGGTAAAATACCTCGTTGTTTAGCTTCATTTTCTACTAAGGTTTGAATTTCTACGTCATTTGAAGCAGTCGTATCGCTACCTTCACTTTGACAACTTTGAAGTGCTACCAGCACGATAAGTACCAGTAAGTAGGTTAATTTTTTCATAATCTATGAATTTTGATTTTAGATTTTCTCCGACGGGTTCACTGATATAACAGATATTTTTCAGAAAACATTAGTAATTAAAAACAAACAATATAATATCTTAGTAGCGTTGCCAAAGGAGTTATTTAGATAAAATTATTTAGATAAAAGTGTACACTGTTTTTTATCATTTGACTGCTTAACGATAAGGTTTTGAAAAGTTACAGTTTTGAATTAAGTTTTTTTATAAAAAAGGTTTCTTAAAAAATTAGGTTCAGTGACAATTTTTACCAAAAGCAAAAATTATTGTTTTCTGTAGCGGCTGTCTTTAGCTGCCGTAAACAATTTCTAACAAAGACGGCAGCTAAAGACAGCTGCTACTGGCAAAAATTGTCAAACAACCAAAAATTAAACAAGCCGATAATAACAATTTTAATTTACAACTGTTACCATTTTTAAAAATGAAATCATGTATAAACCAATAGATTGTAACTTCTATGATATTTTGGAAGCAAATGCTGTTTTAAGAAAAATTGTATTAATAGAATATCGTGATAATGATAAACTGAAGAGTATAGAAAATCGTATTGTTGATTTATTTATAAAAGATAAAGCGGAATATATGCGATTAGAAAACGATTTAGAGATTCGGTTAGATATGATTCATTCGGTTGATGGAAATATATTAAAAGGATTTTGTGGAATATGAATTTACGTTTCGCTGAAACATAAAATAGAAATCACAATTGCTACATTTTACTTCGCAAAATGCTTTTTTACGTGGATTTTCTAATAATTGCTAAAAAGACGATTTTGTTCATGAAAAATCTGCGTGAATCTGCGGAATCTGTGTGAGATGATTGTTTTGCAAGGCAAAACGTAATATTCTTAAATTTAATATCAGTGAAACATGAATGTTGAAGTATAAAAAAGGTGAGCTGATTAGGCTCACCTTCTTACATTGGATTTAATTGAATGCTGTTTTCTTCTTTCACATTTTGTTTTTGAATTACTTAACTCTAACACCATTTTTGTATTGTACTACAACTAATTTTTTATTAGAAGTAGAATTTGTAATAAAGTTAGTCGCTTGTTTTGCTGTTTTAAATTCACCTGTCAAGTAAGAGAATTGTGTTTCTCCGACTCTTTCAAGCACAATATTATCGAAAGTAGAAAAAATTTCATTTGTATAATCTAAAGGTTGATGATAAGCTTTTGTTATTTCTACTTTGAAACCTGTAAAGTTTTTAGCAACAGGTTTCACAATAACCATTGATGGTTTTGAAGCTTCTTCAATAAATTCTTCTTTAAACTCAACTACTGAAATATTAGAAGCCAAATTAGAAAGTTGTATTGTACTTGAATTTGTTTCAAAAATACAAGGTGTAGATTTTTCATTAATCGTATCTAAAGGTGCAACTAAGGCAGTTGCTGAAATCGTGGCAGTAAATAAAATTGTTGTTGTTATTGTTAAAATTAAGTTTTTCATTGTAATTCTATTTTGAATGTGAAAGTTGCTTAGACTAATCACAATATTGTGCCAAAAGAGATATACATATATTCATAAATTTAAAATATTGTATGATTTAGTATTCTATTTTTTTAGATTATAAAAGGACAATATTCTGTTTAAAGTATAATTTGTAATTAAAAAAAACTAATAAAGTGCAGTTTTGTAGGAAAAAATTAACTTTTGGCAAAAAGTGAAAATAACACTTTCATTACGTATTCCATGTCACAATAAAAATGACTATTTTTGTTATTCCCATTTTGGGACTTGAATTGAAAGAAAATCAAGCAAAAATCACTTTTTTATAAACTATCACTATCCTAAATAGAGAAGTAAGTGGTTTGTAATGGAAAAAAGCTTCATTACAAATCGTAATGAAGCTTTTTTAAGTCACAAAAAAAATAAGACAAAATATGTTATACAATAATTGTATGATTTAAGCTCATATTTTCAATGTCACATTTTGAAAATATTAATCAATTCTTGTATAAACATCTTCTACTGTAAAAAAGCTTCCATCAATAATATCATCAAACTCATTATCGGTTGGCTTCACCTTATAATAGTCAACGCTTTCTGATGTATCGCTATGCATAACCGTTTCAACTGTTGTGACTTGTTCCAAATGTTCGATTTCATCTGATGACGAAATTTTACTAAGCACTAAATTTTTCTTACTATTCAATACCAACTTTTTTACATTCCAACCGCTATCATATTCTTGATTCAAAAAATACATTTTTTTATAGCTTTTCAAAATATCGTCTTTGACATCAAATACAATTTTTTTTGAGTATTTATCAATAATAATTGTATCACCTCTACGAGTATATTTTTGAGATTCATCATAATGATACAGTTCATCACCTTTCCATTCAAAATTAGGCATCGTATCAATTCCATCCTTTGTATATTCTTCTTTCCAGAAGTATTCTGTGATAATATTCGATTTCGTAATCTCTAAAAAAGCACCATTATTAGAGCTACTTTTGTACTTACCGATATACTTACGATCAAACTTCTTTTCAGTCTTTCCATCAATAGGTTGAGGATCTTCGAAGTAAACACCAGGTTCACATGCTGTCATTATAAATAGGCATACGAAAACAAAAAATACATTTTTCATGTTTCTTAATTTAATTTTGTGAATAGGATTCTTATTTATCAAAATAGATGAAGATATAGTTTAAACAACTGATTATTAATTGTTTAACAAAAAATAGTCGTCCAATTATTCATAAAATCACAATTTAATTGTTAACAAAATACTAATTAATTAATGTACATTTGATGTATATTATAACATTCAAAACATTATGGAATATAAAAACTTAGGAAATTCAGGATTGCCTGTAAGTCGTTTATCGTTGGGAAGTTGGTTGACTTTTGGTAAACAAATTGGTGATAATGTTGCCGAAGATTTGATGCGAGTCGCTTATGATAACGGAATCAATTTTTTTGATAATGCAGAAATTTATGCTCGTGGAAAATCAGAACTTGTCATGGGAAAAATTTTGAAAAAAACTGGTTGGTCAAGAGATAGTTATATTGTGTCGAGTAAGGCTTATTTTGGTGATGGCGGACAATTGCCAACTCAAACTGGCTTGCATCGCAAACATTTGATGGAAGCATGTAATTCGGCTTTACGTCGTTTTCAGTTAGAATATTTGGACTTATTTTTCTGTCATCGACCGGATAAGAAAACACCAATTGAAGAAGTTGTTTGGACAATGAACTTGTTAATAAATCAAGGGAAAATTTTGTATTGGGGAACTTCTGAATGGTCTGCACAGGAATATATGGAAGCTCATTTGTTCGCTCGTCAGAATAATTTAATCGGTCCAACAATGGAACAGCCTCAATATAATATGTTTCATCGCCAAAAATTTGAAGTTGAGTTCAAGCAATTGTATAAAAACTTTGGAATGGGAACAACAATTTGGTCTCCTTTGGCTTCTGGCGTTTTGACGAATAAATATTTGAATGAATTTCCTGAAGGCACTCGTTTAGGCATGAAAGGCTTAGAATGGCTCAAAAATGCTTCTTTAACAGAAGAACGATTGAACAAAGTAAGGGAATTAAATAAAATCGCTTTGGAGTTAGGAACAACAATGGCAGTAATGTCTGTCGCTTGGTGTTTGAAAAATCCGAATGTAAGTACGGTAATTTTGGGTGCTTCAAAAACATATCACTTGGAAGAAAACCTGAAAGCATTGGAAGTAGAGAAACAAATGACAAGTGAAGTGATGGAACGTATCGAAGTGATTTTGGATAATGCACCTGAACATCCAATGTGGTAAAATATAAAATACTGATAGATTTATAAGATTTTTTAAAGTCTTGTAATGCTATTGAGAATTATTATAATTATTGATGTTATGAAGGGCAAATGCATCAAAAAAATGCTCACGCAGATTTTCGCAGATTCTCACGTAGATTTTAGATAATTTACTTTGTAAATTATCTGTGAAAATCTACGTGAGTATAATATGTTGAAAATTACTCTAATGCGTTTTCCCTTGAATTTTGAGCATTTCCCAAAAAAGAGCTAATAAATACCGTTTTTGAATAAATTAGACAATATTCTGAAATGAACGCTTTGCGTTCATTCACTCTCATTATCAATTAGTTAGAAAGAACTAAAATCATTTTAGAATAAAGTCTATTGATGAAAAGTAAATGATATTATTCCCAACGATTGTTATTGCCTTTTACTAATGGCAACGCAAATATGAAATAATAAAGAACATATAATATATCCATTAATGGCAACCAAACAGTCATATCTTTTTCATTAAAACGATGAGCGATTTTTCTAAAAATAAATAGCATAATCAACCATCGAAATAGAATTCCAAAAATTATAAATGACTGATAAACAGGGTCAAATACAGCAATAATTCCAAAAATATACAACCAAAAATGAGATTGAGCCAAAAGACCTAATAGGATTTTGTGATGAAATTTGTAATGCCAACTTGTACTAATATGTCTTGATTTTTGATGATAAAACTGTTGAAAAGTTTCCTTGGGTTCGCAGTAAATAAAACTATCAGGATGTAATACAACGGCTAAATTTTCATCGTTTGCGACTTCGCTCACAAATAAATCATCATCGCCAGAAGCAACGTGTGCGTGTTTTTTGAAGCCATTTGATTTGAAAAAAAGTGCCTTTCTGTACATCAAATTTGCTCCAGCTCCCATATAAGGTATTCCTGAAATGGCAAAAGACAAATATTGAATGGCAATATAAATCTTATCGTAGCGCAAAAATTTATTTAAAAAAGTCGGACGTTTATCGAATGGAACGTAGGCAATTCCCATGATTTTGTTTTGTCCTAATCCGTTTGCCATTGTTTTTATCCATTGATTGGAATTTGGATAACAATCTGCATCAGTTAATAAAACTATATCATATTTTGCGGCTTTCAGACCTTGTGTTAATGCGAATTTTTTGCCTCGTTGTTGTCTATCAAAATCAGTTAAATTGATAACTCTTAGATGTTTGTATTGATTTTCAAAAGATGCTAATATCTTTGCGGAATTATCGGTCGAACGATCATTGACGACAATGACTTCAAAGTTCGGATAATCTTGTTCTAATATTTGAGGTAAAAATTGACGAAAATTTTCGCCTTCATTATAGCCACAAATGATAATAGAAATTGGAAAATCAGGATTATTCATGACTTGTCCCGAAACTTCGGGAGCGAAAGCCACACGAGAAAAAATAACTATCCAATATAAAATTTGAATAAGTAAGCAGATAATAAAAAAGTATAAAGCAAGTACAGTTATCGACATTGACAAAGTATAACATGATTTGAAAACGCCACAAAACTAACAACTAATCACTAATCACCAATCACTATTTAATAAAATGCACCAACCTTTTACGATTTTATACGCTCATCAAGTAGCAGAAAACTCTGTTTCGTATTATCCTGATAGCTTTATTCTGACAGATGATTTTCGGAAACAGTTGCGTTGGTTGAAGCGACGATTTGAAGTGATTACACTTTCGGAAGCGGTCAAACGTAAGCATCAAGGTGATGATTTACGAAATTGTGTGGCGTTGACGTTTGATGACGGATTTCGTTCTTGTTATGATTTGATTGCACCGATGTTGACAGATGAAAAATTGTCCGCTACTTTTTTTATTAATAATAATACAATTGATAATCAACAGTTTATGTGGCGAACAGCTTTATTGTATATACAAAATAAAGTTCCTGCTCCTAAAGTTCATCATGCGTTATTGCACATGAAAGCATCGAATAAAAAGATTGATTTACGAAAGTTGAGTAACCTCTGGCAAATGTCAGAAAAGGAAGAACGGTTACAAAAAATTTGGAATCGTTGTGATTTGCCGCCTGTAAAATCAGTTTTGAATCACTTGAAACCTTATATGACGTCACAACAAGTTCAAGCATTACATCAAGCAAATTTTGAAATCGGTGGACATACTTTTTCACATCCTTTTTGTAATCATTTGACAATAGACGAATTGCATAAAGAAATTACGACATCTAACAATGATTTAGAAAAGTCATTAGATATTTCAATTCGTCATTTTTCATATCCTTTCGGAAATCGTCCAACAGAAGATTTTGAAAAACAGTTGTTTAAAAATACAAAATTAGAAACCGTTTTAGGTATTGATTATAATAATCATAATGGTGATAATCCATTACGATGGAATCGAATTAAAATGGAAAATACATTATTTAAAACCAAATTTATGCTGAATATCCATCGTTTTTTTGGAAAAAAATGAACCATAAAAGTTAGAAAGTCTCTAAATACTATTTATTTTTCGAATCAAGCATCATCAATACATTAACGTTTATAAGGTTAAATATTCACAAAAAATGCATATAATTTCATTTTTTTTGCCTAAATATTTGAATTTTATACGCAAAGCCTTTATTTTCGTTTATGTGTAACTATTTTGCATAAATGTAGTTTCATTGAATTGAGTATTCTTTAGATTTGAGATATAAGATTTGAGATGTGAGATTTTTCATTTGAAAAGCCTTATATCTCACAATCTCACATCTCACATCTCAAAATAAAAATAAATGAGTAGCATTATTACACAACGATTTATCAAGTGTCATGATAAATTAAGAGAAGAAAATAGAGTTCGTTCAAGCCGACAATTTGCGTTGTCATTAGATTATTTGCCACAAAGTTTGAGTGAAATCTTGAAGGGTAGGAGAGATGTTACCATCGAATTATTACGAAAAGCAGTTGATATTTATAAAATAAATCCTGTTTATATTTATACTGGGGAAGGTCCAATGTTTATGACAGAAGAAGATCACAAATCTTTTCGAGTTTTGACGATTGTGACGAATGCTTCTGATGACGAACGAATTGTTCATGTTCCAGTTCCTGCTCATGCTGGTTACGCAAGTGAATTGACTGATCCGACGTTTATTCAAGATTTACCAACGTTTTCGTTACCAGATTATAAATATAAAGTGGGAACACATCGCTCGTTTGATGTCGCAGGTGATAGTATGGAACCAACGCTTTTTGAAGGTGATAAGGTGATTTGTAGCTATTTAGAACCGACACTTTGGGAAACGTCGATTAAGGATAATTATGTATATGTTATCGTGACAAGAGGTGATGTTTTGGTAAAACGATTGACAAATAAAATCAAATCTGATAAAGCACTAACCTTGATTTCGGATAATGGATATTATGAACCGTTTGATATTAATATCGGTGATGTTCGTGAGATTTGGTATGTTCGAGCGAAGATTTCTCCGTTTTTACCTTCGCCACAAAATATTCAAAATATGTTGCGTGACGAAGTGAAAGAATTACAAAATACAATTAATGCTCAAACTCGATTGATTCAAAATCTGAATGTAACAATCGAAAAATTAGTGGATTTGGGACAAAAATAAATGATTGTTTTACTGTTGAATTGTTTTAACGAATCGACGTGAATTTTTTATATTAAGGGTCAGACGCTTTCAAAGCGTCCGACCCTTTTGAGTTTATAGTAGATTCGTCGAAATTCGTAGAAAAACAACTTTGGTTAAATGAATATGTTGTAAATTGAAGATGATTTGAAAATAATTTATAATTCATAATTCAAGAATAGTGACAATAACAGGAACAGTAACACGAAAAAATATAGCAGGAGGATTTTGGGCGATTATTGGACAAGATGGACAAAAATGGCGACCAACGAACCTTCCGAAGTCGTTACAAAAAGACGGAAAAGTCGTCACAATAAACGCAAAACTCGCAGACGAAGATATGTCTATCTTTATGTGGGGAACAGCGATTGAAATAATGTAGCACAAACATTCTTGTCTGTGTTTTAACTAATTCACAGGCAGGAATGCCTGTGCTACTTTAAATAAATTAATATGTTAATATACATTTATGCGATCAGTTTTATCGTCAGTTTGAGTGGTTTGATAGGCTGGTTTTATGCACAGGAACAGGCTAAACAAACGAAAGCGTTTAGCACGATTTTTTTAGGTGGATTTTTTGCTTATCTGTTTTCTTTAGCGTTTGCAGAAGTGGCGTTTGAGCATAAATTGTGGGTGCTTTGCCGAGATTTGATTGTCTTAGGATTGACTTCACAATTCTTTTCTTTCTTTAAGAAAAATAAAACCATTTTCTTTGGTTTGTTAGCTATTTTATATGGATTTATTGGTGCAAAATACTTTAGTGTTTTGACAAGCTCATTTGATGTTGAACCTAAAACGGAAACCGTTGAAAATATCGAAAATGCTTTAACTGATGTCGGATTGGCAGATAATGGAGAGCTTCTGGTAGAAGTAAAAGATGATAAGCAAATCGCTGATTTACAGTCGATTATTAAACAATATAATTTAAAATATGCTATTGCTTTTCCTCAGATAAAAAATACTGATATTACGGATTTAGATGATTATTATTTAATCAATATACCTGATGAATGGGAAAGCAAACGTGCCGTTATCGTTCGAGCATTGAATGAAAGTGGTCTGGTTGATTGGGTGGAAAACAATGAAGTTCTAAATGTTTCTCCAATGCGTTCAAATCCAATCAGTATTAATCGCCCAAATTATGGTGTTAATGATCCAGGATTGGGCAATGTTTGGGGATTTGACAAAATGCAAATGTCGAAATTATACCAAACAATTAAAACCAAAAAACTAAAGCCCAAAAAGAAAACTTTGGTAGTGATTTTAGATACTGGCGTTGATGCTGACCATGAAGATATTAATGGAAATTATAAGAAAATTCGAGCAAAATATGGTGTTGATAAACACGGACACGGAACGCATTGTGCAGGAATCGCAGCGGCTGTTTCGAATAATAAAATCGGAATTGCGTCTTTTGCTCCAAACAATGGATTCTATGAAGTTTCTTCTGTACAAGTATTAGCAAGTAATGGTTCGGGAACACAACAAGGAATTATAAAAGGAATCATCGAAGCGGCTGATAATGGCGGAGATATTTTGTCTTTATCATTAGGCGGACGTTCGACTGATAGCAAACAACGTGCGTATAAAAAAGCGGTTGATTATGCTCGTTCTAAAGGTTGTATTGTCGTGGTAGCAGCAGGAAATAGTAATATGAATGCTAAATTTTACGCACCTGCAAATACACCTGGTGTCATCACCGTAAGTGCAGTTGATGAAGCTTTAAATAAAGCGGTTTTCTCGAATACGGTTCAAGATGTAAGTATGGGAATCGCTGCTCCTGGCGTGAATGTTTATTCTACGATTCCAAATAACGGTTATGATGCATGGAACGGAACGTCGATGGCAACGCCTTATGTTGCAGGTTTATTAGGTTTGATGAAGTCACTTAATCCTGATTTGACAACGGAACAGGCGTATAAGATTCTGAAATCAACTGGAGTTGATTCGGGAAATACGGAGTTAACTGGTAAATTTATTCAGCCGCAGAAAGCATTGGAAGTGATTTTGAAGTAATTAGACTTTATTCTAAATAATTTCGTATAAAGCTAAATTATCTTTTATCGCTACTCTTTCCACGAGGTTTCGGGACAGGCTGTTAACAAAATACTCATGTAGCTAAGGCTACACTCCGTTTTTGTCGCCTCGATTAGCAA
>JBGCFH010000122.1:0-4003 GCA_045106825.1 Saprospiraceae bacterium
CGTTGTATGACTTACCGACCGCAAGCGGATCGGACATCACACAACACAGTGACAACACCATCAACATCAATCCAATTCAATACGCTGTATTGAATTGAATCAATGTCGACGGTGTCGTCACGAGCCGTTCTACGCTATTAAGAAAAAACAAAACGCAAGAACATACGACCAAAAACCAAACACAATAATTCGATTTTTAACATTAAATATAAAATACAATGAAACAGAAAATTTCCATTTTAGCAGTATTGCTGCTCGTTTTATGCGTAAACGTATCAAAAGCTCAACTTTACGAAATTTCTTTAGACCAAAAACTACAAAACTCTACACTAATTATTGAGGGAAAGGTCATTAAAAGTGAGGCTTTTCGAGGAAACGATGAACATATTTACACCGCACACGACATTGAAGCCTTTAGTATTTTGAAAGGCAATTTACAAGATTTACAAGACCAAAAAATTACAATTATTACTTATGGTGGAACACTTGACGAAGAAGTAGAAACTTGGACACATTTATTGACTTTATCTAAAAATGATGTTGGAGTTTTCTTTTTGACCGCTACAAATAGACCTATTCCAAATGAAAATAAAGCATTTTATGAAGTGTATTCGAGCAGTCAAGGATTTTTGAAATATACAGAAAACGATTTTCAAGAAGTCGTTGCCATTGCACCGTTTAATTATCATCAAAAAAATGATTTGTTACAAAACATTCGTCAAAGTACAGGACAATTTACACCTGTTTTTGCGGATAATGACGGAAGTCCAGAAGATGTAACAGGCGTTGAGTATTCTATTCAAAATGTTTCGCTTTCGGGGAACGTTTTGGATTTTGACATTTACGTTGAGGGGCTTTGGGGAAGTTATGACTTGACAGAAAGTGAATTATTGATAGAATATGACCCAACGGTTTTGGGGCAAAATGTTCAATCAAATGGTGTTTTGTCTATTTCACCAGGTATTGTAAGTAGCTCGCCAAATTATAGTTTGTCTGTTAATGATGTTAATCCCGATAGAGTAAGTATAAATGTAAAAGCGTTGAATACAGGTTTTACACTTTACACAATTTCAAGTGTTCCCGAGCAATTACTTCATGTTCAAATAGTTTCTCCAGCTTCGGGAAATCCAGATATTGAGTTTGATGAGGCAGCCATGCAGCAGTTGAGTGAATATCTTGATGCAAATAGTGGTGTTGAGGCATTTCAGCAGGTTTTTGCGGTTGGAAAAGTTGAAGATATTAGTGGTGGTGGAAATAATACAGCTTCACCAAATATCAGTCATTTTTATCCTGATACTTTAAGGTCGGGTACTAATGATACTTTAACTATTATAGGTAGTGATTTTGATACTATAAGAGGTAATTCTACCGTAAAATTTACGACTGCTAACGAAGGTCCAAATGGTTCAATAAAGTGGGTTTCTGTATTAGATAGTAATTATTTATATTGGTCAAGTGATACTATAAAAGTGATAGTACCATCAATAGGTTTTGAAAACAACTCAAGTACTATTAGTCGTCAATATGCAGGAACAGGAAAAGTAAGAGTAAGAAAAACAGCAATAAGTTACAGCACAAGTAGCGATGATTTATACATACCTTATTCTGTAAGAAATAACCTTGTTTTAAATGAAAATATTCGAGCCTTCTTAGGTGATGACAATAATCAAGGAGGTTATAATCTGTATCTGACAGCGAACTTGAAATCTGACAGTGCAGCCGTTGCTGCTTTTTCCCGAGCTTTGGAACGTTGGAGATGTTTAACGTTAGTTAATTATCAAATAGTTGATACTATCTTACCTAATAATTGTGAAATTAGTTTTGATCCGCTACCAGTAGGAACTACAACTACACTTGGAGGAACAATCAATACAAGTGGAGGAAATTGTCTTACTGCAATCCCAAGCGTTGAGTACCAAAGAAGAGGCAGTTTCTCAATGATATTCAATAACGACCCTGCACTAAATTGGTACACGGATAGTTTAAACAGACAGTTAGGACAAGATACATTTGATTTAGAAAGTGTTGCTATGCACGAATTAGGACACGCTCTTTTATTAAATCATACAAATAATCCTGATGACTTAATGTTTTTTGATTATGGTAGTAGTACAATACCAAAACGAGAGCCTGAAGTAAACGATTTAGACGGAGCTAATTATATTTTAAATTTTAGTTCTACACCCAATAGTCCAACGATTACATCGTGTCCTCAACACATGGTTTTAATAAACCAAAGTGAGTGTAGTAATATAGTTAATACAGATAAAATAAAAGTTCCACATTTAGACCTTATTCTATTTCCAAATCCAACTCAAGACTTACTGTATATAAAAAGTGAAAGTAATGAAGATTATTATGTGAAAATAATAAATTCAACAGGGCAGGTTATTGATGAATTGAGATTTTGGCAAGGAACTCATGAAATTGACTTCACAAGGTATTCAAGTGGAATATATTTTATAATGTTTCATTCAGAAGATGTAATCCATACCTATAAAATTATCAAAAATTAGAAGATGAAAAATTTATTCTTATTACTGATAATTTTATCCATCACTGCTTGTAATAATAAGTTTGTTTCATATAAAACGACTTTACATAATGAAGATTTACCAAATGAATGCAATGGATTAGTTCAAGAGATTAATGTTAATTGGTTGAAAAATAATAAGATTAATTTATACAAAGTAGAAAATGATGAGTTCATTTTGAAACGGTTAGTTTTTTATTACACAGTCAAAGAAAAATGTATAACACAGTTGGATACAAGTCAGATAATTCAACTATTTGGAGAACCAAGTGAAAGAAAACTCGGACAATTTAATTACTTTATGGATAAGGATTGTTTTAACCCTTATCCAACTCAATGTAAATATTTAGAGGTTCGGTTTAATGATAATGGACAAATATTAAAATTGGATGAAAGTGGTGCAGCATTAATGAATTGAAATAAAACAGCGTAGAACAAAAGCAGAATCGTCCATAGCCGATAAAAATCGGCTACGGCGTTTCTGCAAACGTTGTCGGTCAGTGGTTTAATGAAAGAAAAACACCTAACCAAAATAGTGTAAATAAGTCGATTCTATAAAGAAAATATGATAAAAAAATCACTCTCCTATTCTTAAAATAGCTTTTTGAATATTATCGTTCTAGCTCAATAATAATATCAAAATCAGCTTAAATGTAAATTGATAAGCAGCTAAAATCGTCGAGTTCTACTCAATAATAATGTCAAAAATTAGCTTGAATATGATTTGATAAGCAGCTAAAATCATTGAGTTCTAGCTCAATAATAATATCAAAATTAGCTTGAATATGAATTGATATGCAGCTAAAATCGTCGAGTTCTGCTCAATAATAATATCAAAATTAGCTTGAATATGAATTGATATGCAGATAAAATCGTCGAGTTCTGCTCAATAATAATGTCAAAAATTAGCTTGAATATGAATTAATATTCAGATAAAATCGTCACGTTATAGGTCAATGACAAAATTAAATGTAGCTTGGATGTGTGCTCTTATGATGTTAAAATCGTTGAGTTCTAGCTCAATAATAATGTCAAAATTAGCTTGAATATGATTTGATATACAGCTAAAATCGTCGAGTTCTGCTCAATAATAATATCAGAAACAACTTGAATCTGAATTAATATGCAGATAAAATTGTCGATAGGAAAAAATAAAATAATTCTCTAAAATTTGAAATTGTCAAGAATCGCTGTAACTTTATTTATAACAAAGTAATTTCGACGAATGTAAATAAGCGGAAAAATTAAACCGACCGACAACAAATGCAACATCGTCCAGCCGTGGCAAAAGCCACGTCCGTCGTCGTTGCGGAACGTTGCTATGCAATACTTCGGATTGCATAGCAACGGCTCGTGACGACACTTCGTGTTGTCACTGCGTTGTATGACTTACCGACCGCAAGCGGATCGGACATCACACAACACAGTGACAACACCATCAACATCAATCCAATTCAATACGCTGTATTG
>JBGCFH010000123.1:0-3293 GCA_045106825.1 Saprospiraceae bacterium
TTCTCCTTAAGGAGAAGGGTTAGGGATGAGGTAAAAGATAATAAAATGAAAGAATATACTATATCTATTTTTACGGAAAATCACATTGGTTTATTAAGTCGGGTTGTAACCGTTTTTACACGACGACACATCAATGTAGAAAGTATTAATGCCTCGCCTTCTTCTATGAAAGGTATTTATCGGTTTACGGTTGTTGTGACGGTAACGGAGGAAATGGTGAAAAAATTAGTAGCTCAATTGGATAAACAGGTTGATGTTTTAAAATCATTTTACCATGATTCTACTCAAATTGTATATCAAGAATTGGCGTTGTATAAAGTACCTACGAATATTTTTATGAATGGCGAAAGATTGGAATCTTTGGTACGTTCTCATAATGCTCGAATTTTAAGTATTGAACCAGAATACATGGTACTTGAAAAAAGCGGACATCAACACGAGACACAAGCCTTTTTCCGTGCTTTAGAAAATCATGGCGTTTATGAATTTGTTCGTTCGGGACGTGTTGCGGTTTCCAAACCAATGGAACAATTAAATGCTTATTTGCAATCAATTGAGAATTAAGAAAAACTATTAATTACAAATATTAAGAATAACGATTAGGAAAACTAATCACTAATTAACTAATTACAAAAATACTAATCATGGCTAAGATTAATTTCGGTGGAGTTGAAGAAAATGTTGTAACAAGAGAAGAATTTCCATTAGAAAAAGCAAGAGAAGTTTTAAAAGACGAAGTTATCGCTGTATTAGGTTACGGTGTTCAAGGTCCTGGACAAGCATTAAACTTAAAAGATAATGGTTTTAATGTAATCGTCGGACAACGTAAAGAATCTAAAACTTGGGACAAAGCGGTTGCAGACGGTTGGGTTCCTGGTGAAACATTATTTCCAATTGAAGAAGCGTGTGAGCGTGGAACTATTTTACAGTATTTGTTATCTGATGCTGGACAAATTGCAGCTTGGGAAACGGTAAAAGCAAAATTGACACCTGGAAAAGCATTGTATTTTTCTCACGGTTTCGGTGTAACTTATCACGAGCAAACGGGAATTATTCCTCCAGCTGATGTTGATGTAATTTTGGTTGCTCCTAAAGGTTCGGGAACGTCTTTACGTCGTTTGTTTGTAGCAGGAAAAGGTTTGAATTCAAGTTTTGCAATTTTCCAAGATGCAACTGGTAGAGCGAAAGAAAGAGTTGTAGCTTTAGGAATCGGTGTTGGTTCTGGTTATTTGTTTGAAACGACTTTCCAAAAAGAAGTTTATTCAGATTTAACTGGTGAGCGTGGCGTTTTAATGGGTGCAATTGCTGGGGTTTTTGAAGCTCAATATCAAGTATTGCGTTCAAAAGGTCATTCACCGTCAGAAGCATTTAATGAAACTGTTGAGGAATTGACACAATCATTGATGCCTTTAGTTGCTGAAAATGGTATGGATTGGATGTATGCCAACTGTTCGACAACGGCTCAAAGAGGTGCGTTGGATTGGAAAGATAAATTCCGTGATGCGACAAAACCTGTTTTTGAAGATTTATACGAAAGTGTAGCATCTGGAAACGAAGCAAGAATTACTATCGAAGCGAATGCGAAAGATGATTATCGTGATTCTTTAGAGGTTGAGTTAAAAACTTTGAGAGAAAGCGAAATCTGGCAAGCTGGTGCTGCTGTACGTAAGTTACGTCCTGAGAATAAGTAATTTTCTATAGGTACAACCTATAGTTATTCATATTAAACCCTTCCAGGGTTTTGCATCTCAAACTGGGCATTTTTTTGTGTTTGGTTTGAGGTGTTTTTGTTTTTGATTGAATTGTTGATGAAATGCTTTTAAATTTGTTATTTTAAGACTAATGTATCAAATTTTATTCATGAAATATTTATCAGTCATTCTATTAATGTTAATCACAATTAATTCAAAAGCAATGAAAATTATTTTTCCAAATCGTATTCACGTCGAAGTTCAATTATTGAGTGAAAGCAAACTCAAAAAAATCGTACAAGAAAAGAATGGAAAAGTAAGTGAACGTTTTCATAAACACTTAACAGCTCGTACTTATGAATTAGATTCTAATCAGTTGGTCATGGAATTTTATGATGGTCAAGGTATTTTGATTGACGATAAAGAAGATTTTGAAACATTAGAATCTGTACGATTTATTAAAAATCAAGTTGGTTATTTGCATCCGAGAGTTTCGTATTATTTTAGGTTGACAAAAGATGACTTAGAATCTTTATTGTCAAAATTTGAAGGCGAGGAACTGAAAGATTATGAACTTGTTCCTGAATTTAAAGGTGCTTATGGTTTCAAGGTTTTTCGATTAAATAATAATCAAGTTATTTATTGGAGTAATGACGACCGTAGAACTGATGCACTTTTATATGAAGATATAGAGGCATTTGCATTTGAAAATTCTTTTGCAACTGAATTAATTTATCCTGATACTTGGGATTCAGGAAAAGAAGAATTCGTTGATGGAAAACTACCGATTAGATTTAATATTAATACTTACTCGATTTATCCTGATGAAGCTAAAAGCATAATTAAAAATCATCAATTAACATTAATTCAAACTGATATTCAATATAGTGACCTTTTTAAAAGTAATTTATATAAATCTGAAAAAGGTTATTTTATTTTGATGGAGGATTTTAATCAATTAGGATATCATGGTAGAAAAATAGGAATTGGAGCAGCTTATATTTTTAAAACTTTAGAAAAATTTGAAAACAATTATCAAGAAATTTTAAAACAACGAAAGATTAACGAATCAAATCCTAATCGTTGGAAAGGAGTTCATATGTATCAATCATTATCAGATAAATATGGAGAGGAATTTCCACTTTATACGATTCAAGAAATGAATAAATTACCATCAATTTTAAATTTTGATTCGGCAAAATTAGATTTTACAGCCGAATGTAAAACAATTATTAATGAATCTTTAAAATGGAATTATGGTGGAGAAGAATTTTTTCAAAGTGTGGTACATCCGTTATTAAGTTATATTGGAGAATATAATAAATTTAGCGGTTTTGGAGATTGGTCAATGACTTTAGATAGAGAAGGCAAAACATGGGAACCTCGATTTAGAAATTCTGATGGTGAAGAAGTATTTGATATTATATATTTTTATAAAGACTTGTATGAAGCCGAGTATGGAATAGACTTTATTCTAAATAATTTCGTATGAAGCTAAATTATCTTTTATCGCTACTCTTCGTTAACAAAATACTCATGTAGCTAAGGCTACACTCCGTTTTTGTCGCCTCGATTAGCAATAAAATCTTAATTTCCATTCAT
>JBGCFH010000124.1:0-34876 GCA_045106825.1 Saprospiraceae bacterium
CTTCCTTTAGGTTATTCTTAAAATCTTTAATTATCATTGTATTGGATGTTGTTTTTTAAAAGGTACAAGATACCTTTTGCAAACAACTTTTGGTACAACTCACTATTTTTTAGTGAGTTGATACCTTTTTGAATTCTTCAAGTTAAATCAAAGTAGAAAATTATAAAATACGATAAAATGAAGTCCAAAATATTATTATCAATTCTTACATTAATCATTCTAATAACAAGTTGTAAAGAAGAAACAAAACCAACAATAATAGAATCAACAATACCAAAAGTCTTAGTCTTTTCAAAAACAGCAGGTTATCGTCATAAATCTATTGAAACAGGTGTTGAAGCTATTAAAAAATTAGGTGCAGAAAATGGTTTTGAAGTCAATCATACAGAAGATAGTCGAGATTTTACGGAAGCTAAACTCAAAAAATACGCTGCTATAATTTGGTTGAGTACAACGATGGATGTATTGAATAGAGTCGAACAGGCAGAGTTTGAACGTTATATTCAAGCTGGAGGTGGTTATGTTGGTATTCATGCCGCTGCTGATACCGAATATGATTGGCCTTGGTATGGTGAGTTGGTTGGTGGTTATTTTGATGGTCATCCAAATAATCCGAATGTACGAAGTGCCGAATTGGAACTCATAGATAGCACACATATTTCTACCAAAATGTTGCCGAAGCGATGGTTGAGAAGTGATGAATGGTACAATTATAAAAATCTAAATCCTAAAGTTCATCCATTATTAAAAATTGATGAATCAACCTATAAAGGTGGAACAAATGGAGATTATCATCCGATGGCTTGGTATCATGAGTTTGATGGTGGAAGGGCTTGGTATACGGCTGGTGGACATACTAAAGAGAGTTTTTCAGAAGATTTGTTTTTAAAACATATTTTAGGTGGTATTCAATATGCAATTGGTGAAAACAAACCATTGGATTATTCAAAAGCAAAAACAGTTTCGATTCCACAAGAAAATCGGTTTCAAATGACAGTTTTAGCATCTGTTTTTGATGAACCGATGGAAATGGATGTTTTGCCTGATGGTTCGGTGCTTTTTGTAGAGCGAAAAGGAGCGATTAAAAAATATGATGTAAACAAAGAAAAAGTAATTTTAATTGATACACTTACTGTATTTTCTGAGTTTGAAAATGGTCTTTTGGGTTTGGCACTTGATCCAAATTATGAAGAAAATCATTGGATTTATCTTTTTTATTCGCCTATGGAAAAAGACAAACAACATGTTTCTCGTTTCGTTTTTAAAAATAATAAATTAGATAAAAAGTCTGAAAAAATCGTTTTAAAAATTTCGCATCAACGAGAAACTTGTTGCCATTCTGCTGGTTCGTTGGAGTTTGATGACGAAGGAAATTTATATATTTCTGTCGGAGATGATACGAATCCATTCAAATCTTCGGGTTTTGGACCAATAGACGAACGTTCAGGTAGAAAGCCTTTTGATGCTCAACGCAGTTCGGCTAACTCGAATGATTTGCGTGGTAAAATATTAAGAATCAAACCGTTAGCAGATGGAACTTATGCGATTCCAAAAGGGAATTTATTTCCTGAAGGAACACCTGATACTCGACCTGAAATTTATGTAATGGGTTGTCGAAATCCTTTTAGAATTTCGGTTGATAGCCGAAATAAGTTTTTGTATTGGGGCGATGTTGGTCCTGATGCTGGAAAAGATAAAAGTAGTCGAGGTTCGAGAGGTTATGATGAAGTCAATCAAGCCCGTCAAGCTGGTTATTTTGGTTGGCCTTATTTTATTGGTAACAATCGACCTTATCGAGATTTCAATTTTTCCACTGGGAAGTCAGGCTCATTATTTGATGCTAATCAACCAATTAATAACTCTCGAAATAACACTGGAATCAAAAAATTGCCACCTGCTCAAGAGGCTTTTATTTGGTATCCTTATGTGCCGTCAGATACATTTCCTTTAACTAAAAAAGGTGGTCGAAATGCAATGGCTGGCCCAGTTTATCATTACGATGATTACGAAAATGCTTCGAATCGTTTTCCGAAATATTATGATGGGAAATTGTTTATTTATGACTGGATGCGAGGTTGGATAAATGCCGTAACGATGGATGAAAATGGCGATTATAAAAGTATGGAAGCCTTTTTACCGTCTCAAAAATTCAATAATCCTGTGGATATGGTAATGGATAAAAAAAATGGTGCATTATATATCATCGAATACGGTACAAAATGGTTTGCTCAAAATGATGATACTCGACTGATTCGTATTGATTATATTGACGGAAATCGAAATCCTAAAATTGAATTGGCTGCCAGTAAAACGAAAGGTGCTGTACCATTTACAGTTGAGTTTTCGGCGGAAGGAACGGAGGATTATGATCGACATGATTTGAGTTATGAATGGACTTTTATAGGAAAAAAGGTACAATCAACGGATAAAAATCCAACATTCACATTTGATAAAATGGGAACGTACAAAGTACAACTAAAAGTAACGGACGAAGAAGGTGGAATTTCTACGGCTTTTGTCGATATTGAGGTTGGAAATGATGCACCAGAAGTCGCTTGGAATATTAATACAAATAAGATGTTTTACTTTGATAATCAAGTGATTGACTATGTTGTTAATGTAAATGACAAAGAAGATGGAACACTCGGAAATGGTATTGACGAAAGTCAAGTTGTTGTTACGATAGATTATTTGAAAGAAGGTTTTGATCAAGCAGAAATTGCTCAAGGTCATCAAGCGATATTAACGAATGTGAAAACAAGAGAAGGAAAAAAATTAATTAATGAATCAGATTGTAAGGCTTGTCATAAAATTAATGAAAAATCTGCTGGTCCTTCGTATCAACAGATTAATAAAAAATATGATAATAATGAGAAAAATATCACTCAATTAGCCGAAAAAATCATCAACGGAGGAGGAGGAGTTTGGGGCGAAACTCAAATGGCAGCACATCCACAAATCACAGAAAAACAAGCAAAGGCAATGGTTCGTTACATTTTATCGCTAAATGAACCTGCTAAAAGTTATCAACCGAAAGGTAAATTTATCGTAAAGGAACATTTGACAACTGGAACAACTGGAAACTACGTTTTTACGGCGACTTATACGGATAAAGGAGCGAATAAATTATCTCCTGTAGTTAGTCAAGATGTATTGGTTTTGAGACATCCGAAATATTTATTCAAAGATGCAGACAAACAGTCGTCAGGTGTATTGATGAATAAATTGTATAAGAATGATAAAAAAGCGATTCAAGTACCACAAAGTAAGGAATATCACTGGATGAAGGATTTGGTAGATGGTGAATATTTGATGTTTGAAGATATTGATTTGACGGATATTAGTCAGCTTTTGCTGCATGTTCCTGTTCCTGCTTGGTATTTTAAAGGTGGGTTTTTGGAGGTTCGAGTTGGTTCAACTCATGGCGAATTACTTGCTCGAAAAGAGCTAAGAGTCGGACAAATAAAGCCTTTTACATTAAAGCTAAAACCAACAACTGGTAAAAATGATGTTTACTTTGTTTTTAAGAATGATAAAGATGCAGAACATCAAGTCGCTGGTGCGATTTCGGTTACTTTCTTAAGATAGAGAATAAATGTAACTGTATTTTTCGTGGATAGATTTTTAATTTTGAGACTAACGTACTCTGAAGTTGGAGCTTCGCAATACGCAAAATCAATGCAACAAATACAGCTACAAATCAATCAACTATTCTCGGTTTAAAATTATTTTTAATGTATTTAGATATAGAAAAAAATTAAACCGAGAACTGTTGTAAAAAAAATGAAAAAGTGTCATAGGTTTACACAATAGAAAACAAATAATTAAATTATTCAAGCAATTTCATATCAAGCGGCATAGGTTTCTTATCTTTGTGCTTTTATTTGAAAAGCATTCTGAATTATATCTCTATAAATGTATAGCATCTGGTTATTACCTTCTGAAAAAGAATCAAAGCGTTTCCAGAAAATTATTGATACTTTAAGTGAATCGTTCAAAACACCTGTTTTTGAACCTCACCTTACATTATATACCAGTATCCCAGTTTTATCTGACGAATTATTCTATAAAATTAGTGTTTTAGCAGCGTTGACCAGTGTTTTTGATTTATCAATTGTGCAATTACAAACTTCATCACATTATTTCAAATCGTTATTTTCTACGATAGAAAATAATAAAACACTTCAAGAGTTACAAAAAGAGATAGAAAATCTTTTTCCTAATATTGAATATAATTTTCAACCTCATCTTAGTTTGTTATATGGCGAAGTTGAAGATAACTTGAAGAATGAAAAAATTGAATCAATACAAGAAAAACTAATTAATGTTTTTCAAGTCAATCGAATTGCAATTGTAGCAAATCAAGGTGAACCGAATAATTGGAAAATTATTGAAACTTTTGATTTTCATCAAACAGAAGATTCTCACTTAGAGTTTGTATTTGAAACGGTGAAGAATTTGAAAGTTTAATTAGTAACTCGCAACTTGAATTAGTATTTTTTTTGTAAGAAAACTACACCGATGAACCAATTAATGATATATGGAGCGAACGGTTATACGGCTCAACTAATAATAGAATTAGCCGTAAAAGCTGGTTTAAAACCAATTTTAGCAGGAAGAACCGAAAGTAAAATACAAGTAATCGCAGAGCGTTTCGATTTACCTTATCGTATTTTTGATTTAAACGATCCGAAGGAAATTGATTACGCAATTGCAGATGTCAAAGTTATTTTACATTGTGCTGGTCCGTATATTCATACTGCAAAACCGATGGTAGAGGCTTGTATTAGAAATATGGCTCATTATTTAGATATTACTGGTGAAATTGATGTTTTTGAGTTGATTCAATCTTATGATTATGAAGCTAAAAAAAATGCAGTGATGTTGTTGCCAGGTTGTGGGTTTGATGTTGTTCCAACTGATTGCATGGCGAAATATCTTTCTCAACAAATGCCAGACGCAACTCATTTATCCTTAGCTTTCGCCTCAAAAGGTGGTGGATTGTCGCATGGAACAGCAATGACCGCAGTAGAAAATTTAGGTGAAGCTGGTAAAATTCGTCAAAATGGTCAAATTGTCAATCGACCTGTTGGACACAATACAAAGTCGTTAAAATTTGGAAGTGAGTTTAAGAGTTTTGGTATAACGATTCCTTGGGGCGATGTTTCGACAGCATATTATAGCACTGGAATTCCAAATATTCAAGTATTTTTAGGTGTTCCGCCGAGCAGTGCAAAATACCTTCAAATACAATCAAAATTCAACTGGTTACTTAAAATGGATTTTGTCAAAAAAATCGCTAAAGTAATTGTTGATGCTAAGATGACTGGCCCGGACGAAAAAACTCGAAAACGCTCAAAAGCTTATGTTTGGGGCGAAGTCAAAAATGCAAAAGGTCAAACGAAATCTGCTTATTTTTCTACTTTAGAAACGTATACTTTAACTGCTGTAATGGCTTTAAGAATTGCTCAGAAAGTGCTTAATGGAAACTTCAAAACTGGTTTTCAAACACCTTCAAATGCTTACGGTTGGCAATTGATTACAGAAATTGAAGAAACGAGATTTGGTGTTTGATATTTCAAACCTAATAAAACGCCTTAGAACCAAATATTACGAATGTCGAATCAAACACTACGACAAGAAATTCGCACAAATAGTATGTGGCAATTGATGTTGAAATTAACGCCCGTTGCGGTGTTAGCCATGTCTGTCAATAGTTTGAACACATTTGTTGATGCCTTATTTATTGGTCAATTTTTAGGAGAAACAGCATTAGCCGCTGTTTCTTTAGCGTTTCCATTATCATTTTTGGCGAATAGTTTTGCAGCGATGTTAGGCGTTGGTGGTTCTTCTATGCTTAGTATTGCGATTGGAGCAAAAGATACCGAGAAGCAAAAAAAGATTTTTGGAACAATTGCCGTTTTAGCCGTAATTGTCTCCTTTTTTCTTTCACTCTTCGGTTGGATATTTGCCGAAGAAATGGTTCGAGCAATTGGTGGCGAAGGCGAAGTATTAATTTTAGCAGTCAAATATTATCGAGTTTTAGTCTTAGGTTCGTTTTTCCAAATCTTTGCAGTTTCCGTAAATTTCCTTATTCGAGCAGAAGGCAAAATCAAAGCTGCTATGCGAATCGCAATGGTTTCGATGGGAATTAATATGGTGTTAAATCCATTATTTATTGGATATTTTGAATTAGGAATTGCAGGAGCAGCTTACGCTACAATCATTGCAATGGCAATATTTGTGACTTTAGATATAGCCTATTTTGTTACAGGAAAAGCAAGCTATGCCGTTGATTTGACTTATTTCAAATTGGACAAAAACTTTGTTAAACCCATATTAACAGTCGGCATTTCTGCCATGATGTTACAGTTGATGTTTGTTGTTCAGCAAGTTGTTGTTTTCAAAACAATTGCCATTTATGGCGATGATTGGGACATTGCATTTATGGGAGCTTGTTATCGAATTATGATTTTGATTTTAGTCCCAGGTTTTGGTTTTTCAAGTGCGATGCAGCCTGTTGCAGGAATTAATTTTGGTGCAAAAGATTATAATCGAGTGAAAAAATCTTTTTGGATTTTCGCTATCGGAAGCACAACGTTGACAAGTATTTTATTATTAATTTGTGAAATATTCCCAACTGCAATTTTAAGTTTAATGTTACCAACTGCAACATTTACAGCTACGGATATTTTGAACTTTAGATTAATGATGTCGCCAGGATTTGTGTTTTCTTTCTTCTTTATGGGAATCGTCCTCTTTCAATCCATCGGAAATGCTAAAATTGCTGGAATTGTCATGATTCTTAGAGATATTTTCTTTTTCATTCCTTTTGTTATCTTATTACCTCGATGGTTCGGAATTACAGGAATATATTCCGCTACTATTTTCCAAAATGCAATAGTGATTTTAATTGCTATTTACTTGATTTATCAATTATTTAAAAAATGGGATTTAGAAGTTAATGCTTCAAAAATAACTCGTTAAAATTACATTTTTAAGAATTTATCATTTCGCCAATCAATCGCAAACCATTTATAGTCAATGATTTATCAATCAAATCAAACGCTGAATGTAATGGTTTCAAAATATGAGACAAACCACCAGTAGCAACAATTTTACATTCGCCCAATTCCGATTTAGTTTGATTTAAAATACCTCGAACCAATCCAATATAACCATGTAAAATACCAGCTTGAATTGCATGAATTGTATCTTTACCAATGACAGATTTTGGTAATTCTAACGGAATTTCTGGTAATTGTGCCGCATTTGAAGCCAATGCTTTCATGGCAGTTTTGATACCTGGAGCGATGGCGACACCTTGAATATATCCATCATTATTAATCGACGTAAACGTCAATGCTGTTCCAAAATCTACGATAATACAAGCACCTTTTGCAAAGTTATAACCAGCAACTGCATTTGCGACTAAATCTGTCCCAATTTCATTTTCATTTGTTGTAATCTTGACATTTATTTTTGAATAAATAGAAGCATTTACAACGACAATTTTTTTATCAAAAAGTGATGCTAACATTTCCAATATAACTGGCGTTAACGAAGGAACAACACTACTTAATACGACAGAATCTACACTTTCTACACCAATATCATTTTGCGAAAGCATACCTGAAAAAAAAGATTTAAAATCATCTGCAGAACGTTCTCTATCCGATGCTGTTCGCCATAAATATTTCCATTCATCATTGTCATAAATGCCGAAAACAACATCCGAATTTCCAATGTCTGTTATTACTTGCATAAGATAAATATTGATTGATTGTTGTCGCTTCGCTCATTGTTTTACAGTAGCAGCTGTCTTTAGCTGCCGTAAACAATTTTAAACAAAGACGGGAGCTAAAGACAGCCGCTACCAGCAAAAATTGTCAAACAACCATTTTTTTTTACAATAATTGAATTACTGTTTTTTAAAAATATTCGATTAACAATAAACGAGGTACGAGTGACAACAATAGAACAATGAGCGAAGCGACAACAATTAATTAGCCAAATACTGCTTCACCGTATTTCGACCTAACTGATACATATGTACTTCATCTGGACCATCTGCCAAGCGAATGATTCTACCATAAATCCAAATTTGAGCTAAAGGAGTATCTTGACAAACACCCATTCCACCGAATGCTTGAATCGCTCTATCAGCTACTTTGCAAGTCATTTCGGGACAGACAATTTTAATCATCGCAATTAAATCTTTCGCACCTTTTACGCCGAATCTATCTATTTTGTCGGCTGCCGCCAATGTTAGTAATCGAGCTTGTTCGATATCGCATCTTGAACGTGCAATATCTTGTCTAATACTACTAAAATCTTTTATTTTTCTCCCAAAAGCAGTTCGTTGATTCACACGTTCGCACATCAGCTGTAACGCACGTTGAGCAGCACCAATCAAACGCATACAATGATGAATTCGTCCTGGACCCAAGCGACCTTGAGCAATCTCAAAACCTCTACCTTCTCCCAAAATCAAATTACTTGCAGGAACTCGCACATTTGTCAATTCTATTTCTGCATGTCCTTCTGGCGAATCCAAATTTCCGAATACTCGTAACGGACGTAATACTTTTACACCTGGTGTATTAGCTGGAACAATTATCATACTTTGTTGAACATGTCGAGCAGCATTTGTATCGGTTTTCCCCATTACAATATACACTTTGCAATGTGGATTCATCGCACCTGATGACCACCATTTTCTTCCATTAATCACATATTCATCACCATCTCGGACGATAGACGTTTCGATATTTGTCGCATCAGACGAAGCAACACGAGGTTCGGTCATTAAGAAAGCAGAACGAATATCTCCATTCATTAATGGTTTTAGCCATTTTTCTTGTTGTTCAGGCGAGCCATATTTGGCTAATACTTCCATATTTCCAGTATCAGGAGCAGAACAATTAAAAACTTCTGAAGCCCACGGAACGCTTCCCATGATTTCGGCTAACGCTGCATATTCCAAATTGGTTAATCCGCCACTCAAATGCCCATAGTTTGTTGGCAAAAATAAATTCCATAACCCTTCGGCTTTCGCCAATGCTTTTAATCCGTCTAATTTTGGAAAATTGACCCAAGGATTATCTAATACAAATTCATTGTATTCTTTATCTAATGGTAAGATGTGTTCATTCATAAAGGCACGAACACGTTGTTGCAATGCTTTTGATTTTTCGGTGTATTCAAAATTCATAATTTATTGACTTTGCTTTTGATTCGTAAGTTGACAAGATACGACATTGATAAGAAATATGAAACATATTCTTTTTAATCACCATTTTGTCGAGTGCTGTTACTTTAATAAAAATCATTTATATTGCATCTAAATTACTTCAAATATCTTCAAATTGTATGATTTTATTATTTCAAATAATGCCAGAATTTACAAGAGAAATGTTGTTCTTTTCAGCAGTTTCGGGTTTTGGTTTATTGCTTTTATCAATAGGTTGGATAATATCAGTATTTGATGGTGAATTTGAGTTTTTTGGAGGCGAAATTGATTTAGATGGTGTTTCTGATATTGATATTAGTGAATTAGATGGCGGATTGAGTGATGCTCAAATTGATGTCAGTGAAATGGTTGATGATGTTAGTGTTGATGAATTTGATGGCGGTTTACCGATTCCGAGTTTCTTTTCTTTGAAAGTTATACGGATTGTATTGTTGTGTTTTGGGCTTGGTGGAAATACTGGTTTACGAATTGGCTGGGATTTTATTAATAGTTTAATTTTAGCTTTTATTACTGGTTTCCTTTCGGGATATATCGTTTATCGAGCATTTATTTTTGTGTATAAACAAACGATTTATGATTATCGAGATCCAAAAATTGTAGGTCGAAAAGGTCGTGTAACTTTAGCTATTCCAGCGGAGGGTTTTGGACAAATCGTGGTTTATATTGTTGGACAACGTTATATTTTTAGAGCAAAGAGTTTTAGAGGAAAGGCAATAGAACAAGATGTAAATATTATTATTAAAAATAAAAGGAAAGGAACTTGTTATGTAGAACCGATTGAAACTTCAAAATGAAAATAGATGCACATTTACATTTAAATCAAATTAATCCTAAAACGATTCGTCATGCAATTGAACATGGTTTTAGACTTATTTCCATTAATACAGACGTTCCGTTTTTTCCGAATATAGAAGAACAAGAAGCAATTATTTTACAATTAAAAAAGGATTTTCCAACGACTGTTTTTCATGTTGCAACCTTTCCTACAACTAACTTTTGGAATAAAAAATGGGAACAAAACACAATTGAATATTTAAAACGACGATTAGAAAATGAAGCAGTTGGCGTAAAAATTTGGAAGAATATCGGAATGGAATTAAAGGATGAAAACGGTCATTTTATTTTACAAAATCATTCAAAATTCGATTCGATTTATGATTTTTTAGTCAATAATAATATTCCACTTTTAGCACATACTGGCGAACCTCTGAATTGTTGGCTTCCGCTAAATGAAATGACAGTAAAACAAGACCGAGATTATTTTGCTGCTCATACTGAATATCACGCTGCTTTGTTGCCCGAAATTCCACATTATTGGAAACACATCAACGCAAGAGATAATATTTTAGAAAAACATCCGAACTTACGATTTGTTGGAGCTCACATCGGTAGCTTAGAATGGAACACGGACGAAATTGCCAAAAGGCTGGATAAATTCCCGAATTTAGCGGTTGATTTAGCAGATAGAGTTTGTCATTTGCAACATCAAGCCGTTACAAATTGGCAAAAAGTCCATGATTTTGTAGTCAAATATCAAGATAGAATTTTGTATGGAACGGATTTTATAGATGACGATTTCAAAACGCAAACTGAAAAAGATAAATGGCTGTTAGAAGATAAATGGAAAATGCACGATACTTTTTTCATGACAAGTGACAAAATGACTGCTCCAAAAGTGACTGGAAGTTTCAAGGGTTTAAATTTGTCGAAAGACGTTTTGAATAAAATTTATCGTAAGAATGCGTTGAATTGGTATCAACTATTATAAATAAAAAACGGCTATCAATTTAGAAAAATCCCAAATCAATAACCGTTTTCCGTCAAGTGAACGAAGTGAACATCCGCTTGTCCCAAAACCTCGGTGATCAACCGTCAACCGAGGAACGAGCGACCGTCATTAATCCACTTTCAAATGGTCAGGAACAGCAATCGCTTCGACTAAGTCCCAAATAATTTGACCATCAGCAGCAACAATACGAATCTCAACACGACGATTCAATTTACGACCTTCTGGCGAATCACTTCCATTTGCAGCATTTTTCGCAACTGGTCTATCTTCTCCGTAAACTTGAACATCTAAGCGAGAAGCATCAATTCCTTTTGCTACTAAATAGTTTTTAGTTTTATTTCCACGACGTTTTGACAACGCAATGTTATATTCTTCAGAACCCAAAGCATCAGTGTGTGCGTGTAATTCTGCATGATAATCAGGATTTTCATTCATCAAAGTCATCAAGTTATCTAATTGAGCTGTTGATTCTGACTTCAATGCAGAACGGTCAAAATCAAAGAAAATATTACGAATGAATAAGTTACTTTCTGGTGCTGGATTTCCTTCTCCTTCACCGATAAAAATAGCATCTTCAGGACTTGCACAAGAACGCTTACACAATTCACGAATTTGCGTTAAATTAACAACTCGAGAAAAAGTAAAACCAGCTTTTAATGCTTTTTTCTTAACTTTTTCTGCAAAGTCCTCTGTAACATAAGGTCCTAAATAGTAACGATAAATATTATTATGATCTTGTTCCTGATAAACACCAGGTAAATCTTTGAATCGTTCCAGTGTAACTGGATCTGAATATGCTGCTACTTGAACAGCGTAATCTTGTGCAAAAACACCTGACACAAAAACTAAACTTATAATAAATGTGGTGAGAATATATCTCATAATACCAAGATTTTAGATTTTATAAATAATTTGATTACTTCTTATCATTTAACGATAATCGTTCCGAAAGTTTCATTTAGATTACAAAAATCTGATAAAATTATAAAAAAAATAAACAAAAGTAAATATAAAAAAAGTCGAATATGTTTTACATATTCGACTTTTAATCATTTGATAATCAATGAACTAAGCCATATTTGTATATATCGCTTGTACATCATCATTTTCTTCAAACTTATCTAACATCTTTTCAATACTAACCATTTGTTCATCTGTAAATTCTACTGGTGAAGTAGGAAAACGTTGTAAGTTTGCCTTATTGATTTTGATTCCTTTCTCTTCGAAGGCTTGATTCATTGTACCAAAATCTTTGTAGTCGCCATAAGCGTAAACTGTACCTTCATCAACCTCAAACTCTTCTAAACCAAAATCAATCATTTCTAATTCAAACTCTTCTTCATCAAACTCTTCTGGTGTATCAAATTCAAAAACCGCACGACGATTAAATAAAAATTCTAATGAACCAGTCGGTGCTAAACTTCCGCCAGCTTTATTAAAATATGATTTTACATTGGCAATCGTACGAGTTGTATTATCCGTTGCACACTCGACATATACTAAGATTCCGTGAGGGCCTTTGCCTTCATAATTGACTTCTGTATAGCTTTCTGCATCTTTTCCCATTGCACGCTTAATCGCATTTGCAATGTTATCTTTGGGCATATTTTGTGCCTTTGCATTCTGAATCGCTAAACGTAATTTAGAATTCATTTCTGGGTCTGGTCCACCTTCTTTTGCTGCAATCTGAATTGCTCTTCCTAATTTTGGAAATATTCTCGACATGTGTGCCCAACGTTTCTCCTTCGCTGCTCTTCTATACTCAAATGCTCTTCCCATTGTATTTATTTATTATTTGGTTGATTAGTTTATACTAAATTAACCTTTTTAAATTTTTATTATAATCATTCTGAATTGCGAAAATATTAATTTGATTTGTTTAAACGAAATTCTAATCCAAAATTCTATTCATTATTGATTTCCTTTTTTAATAGTTTCTCATTTAGAGGTTGTATTTTTATGCCCATATTTAGATGATTATCAATTTAATAATACAACAGTGTTTGTTGAAATATCTCAATAAACCTACGTATCAACACAACTTATCAAATGAATAAGAAATTAGACTTTAGAAAAATCGGAATGGCAATCGTTGGGATTATTGCTGTAATTTTTGGATTGATGAAAGGAAGTGACGTTTTTCCAGTACCAGAAACAACAACGGAACAGACAGCACAAACAGAAGAAACTGCTCAACAAGTTATTGCCGAAAAGGAAAACAGTACAGAAATCGTTGATTTTGAAGTAAATGAACCTACCGAAGTTGTAGAAACGGTAGAAGAAAATCAAGATGAAAAAGACAAAAAGGAAACGGAAGAACCTGTAAAACCTAAAAACGTTACAGATGATTCAAAACCTGGTAATCAACGCTTAACTTATGAAGGTAAAGATTTAATTTTGACAAGACACGCTGAATGTCGTATGAATTGTCGTAAAATATCAAAAGCGGAAGTCATGGAAGTGATTGATGAAGGCAAGGAAAATAAACGCAAATCAAATCCGAATGATCCTCGATGTCCAACGATTGCATTAGAAGATTGGACAGAAGATGGACAACTGGTTCGTATTATTGTTGCAGATTGTGATAAGGTAGCGAAGTTGATAACGGTTATTGATTTGAAAAACGAGTATGATTGTTATTGTAAATAGTTGAATTGGTGAATTACAAGTTTATAGTGTAAATATTAGCATTCGTATAATTTAAAAGGATTTTACAAAAAAAATTAAGATTTAAGTGTTCTAAAATTTAAAATTATCCGCATTTTTATTGATAATTGGAATTTTAGTATTGAGATAAAAATAACTATACATTCTTGACTTGCCTTTTTTATCAATAATTTCGTTGATCCCGAGGACTCGGGACGTCGAAGCAAAGGCTTCGACTGCGTTTTTCGCCTTATTATTGACAAAAAAATCCTGCGTCAAAGAACGTACATTTATTTATATTTCAATACTTAGAAATTAATTGAATTGTAGTTTTATAAAAATAAAAAATTAGGTAGGGAATGATTTTTCATACTTTATCACTGAGATTTCGGGACAAATACTTAATACTTAATACTTATAAAAATGGATAAATTAATAGGCGTTTTTGCAAAGTTGCCAGGAGTTGATGAACGTAGTGCAAAATTTTTGGTAGATGCGTTGAGTAGAAATAACTTACCGGGTTTTGATTATTTGGAGTTTAAACAAGCCGTTGGTACGTTAGAATCCATGAATATGGATGAAACTATTGCTTTTCAGTCTGCTTATGCAACTGCTTCAACAATGGGTTTAACAAAAGAAAAATTGTTGGAAACAGCTAATTATTACAAAAAAATATTAACAAGTGAGCAAGGGAAATTTACTCAAGCTTTACAGCAACAAACCAAAATCCAGATTGCAGGAAAGCAAAAAGAAATTACGAATACTCAAAACGTAATCGAGCAGAAAAAACAACAAATTGACCGTTTGCACTTAGAAATTGCAAAACATCAAGAGTATATCTCAAAAGCTCAAGAACAAATTGAGGCTTCGAAGCATAAAATATTTAGTGCTAAAGAAAACTTTGAAAAAACGTACACGGTGATAAAAGAAGAATTATCTGATGATATTACTAAAATTACGACTATTTTACCTTAATAATGTTCTAATGTTTTAGTGTTTAAATGTTCGATTGTTTCATAACATTTGAACATTTAAACAATCAAACAATAAAATATAAATGCCTAAAAAATCTTTTTGGAAAAGACCCGAAGGTGTAACGGGAGCAATTGTTTTAACTGGTTTGATTGCTGGTGTAGGTTATATTGGTATAGCTTTTACACAAGCTATCCTTGTGGCATTACAAGAACCTGTTACATTAGGAATTACGATTACAGCTTTGGCAGGTTTGGCTTATATAGTGATTGACCCAAAGATGCGAAACTTGATTTGGTATAGCTATAAAAGTGTAATGCGTTGGATTACAAGCTGGTTTGTGCATGTTGATCCGATTGGTGTTTTAAAATCGTATATCAATGATTTGCGTAAAAATCATCGAAATATGAGTAAACAAATCGGTGCGTTGCGTGGGCAAATGCGTCGTTTGCATAAAACAATTACGGATAATAGTAACGGAATCAAGAAAAGCACTCAAATGGCTCAAAAAGCCAAAATGAATAATCAACAATCACAATTGGCTTTAGAGTTACGAAAAATTGGTCGATATAAACAATCAAATCAAAAGTTGGATGTACTTTATAAAAAAATGGAAGTATTGCATCGAGTTTTGAAAAAAATGTATGATAATTCTGAAATTCTATTAGAAGATTTAAAAGACCAAATCAAGATAAAAGAAGTAGAACGTAAAGCGATTCATGCGTCTTATTCGGCGATTCAATCGGCTAAAAATATCATTTCTGGCAATAAAGACCAACGTTATATGTTTGATGAAGCGATGGAAGCTTTAGCCGAAGATGTTGCTTTGAAGGTTGGCGAAATGGAACGTTTTATGGATGTCTCTTCTAACTTTATGAGTACGATTGATTTACAACAAGGTGTTTTGGAAGATGATGGATTGAAGATGTTGGAAGAGTGGGAACGCAAAAGCGATTTGTTACTTTTAGATAAAACACAATCTGATGAGATTTTAGATTTGAATAAAAAACCTCGTGAGAAAGCCAAACAACCTATTGAGAAAAAGGAAATTGATCTGGAAGATAATAATATGTATAATGATCTTTTTTAGGTGCAAAATATGATGTAATTGTCCCAAAATCTTAATAGAAGTTGTTTAAATTAAGGTTCTTTATGATTTTTTTAATTTTAATACAACTGCTTAATGAAGTATTTATTATCTACTACTTTTCTTATTCTTTCAATTTCAGCTATTGCTCAAATCAGTGGAACAGTCATTAATGCCACGACAAATCAACCGATTCCGTACACTAATATTTGGTTGCAAAATCAAAATACAGGAACAACGGCAGACGAAAACGGGAATTTTAAGTTTGGTGAACTTCCAGATACGACTGTTTTAGTTTTTTCTGCATTAGGTTATGAATATCAAATCATTAAGATTAATGAACTTGGTCAAGAAGTTAAACTGAAACCAACTATTTTCGAGTTAGAAACAGTAGAGATTTCGCCTCCAAAACTTCAACAAGAGTTTACAACAGGAAAGCTAAAGAAGCGAAAAGTGAGTTTCTGGTATTGTTCAGGAAAAAGACCTTTTCGATTAGGTAAAGTTTTTCATTATAAAAAAGAATATGAAAAAACACCTTTTATAAAAACGATTGAGTTTGTATCAAAAGCAGCCGAAAAGAAACGAAAAGTGCTATTACACATTTATGAAATTGGGGAAGGAAATCCTAAAAATTGGAATATTTTAGCTCAAAATATTGAATATGACATCGAAAAAGGTCGAAAGGTAAGCAAGGTTGATTTGTCTGAACATCAAGTCAAAATCTCCGAAATGGGTGTAATGATTGTTATTGAATGGTTAATTATTGACCAAAATTTCTATGAATTTGAAGCTACAAACCGTAAAACAGGGAAAGTTTCTACTTATTCTCATTACGAACCTTGTATCGGTCTTTTGCCTACCGAAAATCTCAAAAAAGATACATGGACTTATATTGGTAAATGGACAAACAAACAATTTAAAGTGAAAAAAATAAAAAAATACCGAAATAAATACACCGAATTAGCAATGGAAATAACGCTTTCTGATTAAGGAATTATAAATTAAAAATAACAATACACTTCATTTTTCAAATACTTTCTTAACTTCGTTAATATAAATTGTCCATAAAAAATCAAATAAAATTATTATAACAAATGGTTGAATTTCAAGATACTGAATTAGAAAACATCATCGAAATGCGTGGCATTAGTCAAAGTTATGATGGTGGACAATCATATATTATTCAAGATTTAAGTTTCTTGGTACAAAATAAACCTGAGAAAGGTGAGTTTGTATCTATTTTAGGAATGTCGGGAAGTGGAAAGTCAACCTTGTTAAGATACATCGCAGGTTTGCAACAACCGACTTCTGGTGAAGTGTTGGTTCGTGGAAAAGCAGTTGGAGGTGATAATCGAGTGAGTATGGTCTTTCAACAATATTCATCTTTACCTTGGATGTCTGTTTTGGATAATGTCGCTTTGGGTTTACAGTTCAAAGGAATATCGAAAGAAGAACGAGAAGAACGAGCGATGGAAATGATTCGTAAAGTTGGTTTAGCGGGGCACGAACGAAAATATGCTCAATATCCAACGCTTTCTGGTGGACAATTACAACGAATTGCGATTGCCCGAAGTCTTTTGGCAAGTCCCGATATTATATTGATGGATGAACCTTTTGGTGCTTTGGATATCAAAACTCGTTTGCAAATGCAAGATATGTTAGCAGATATTTGGCAAGATATTCATCCGACAGTTGTCTTTGTAACACACGATATTTCGGAAGCAGTTTATTTAGGTGATGATATTTATATTTTGAAATCGGCACCATCACACTTTGCAGAACATGTCAAAGTCGATTTACCATTCGAACGCAATAGAGAATTAAAACGAACGCCTCGCTTTACGGAATTAGTACAAGAAGTAGAAGATACGATGATTCGTGTTTCTGAATTGGGTTAAGTTTTTTTTTACTGATAACACTCATTTTCTCAAAACCCTTCAAAGCCCTTCAAAGGCATATCAATTTGTATCGTTACACAAAAATTTATTTAATAATAATGAAATAAGAACTTATTCCTATTTCACTAATAAGTTAATATGTTTTTGCCACCACCGAAATCTCGGTGGTGATTATCATTTTTATACCGAAAGTGGAATAATAAGTTATTGTTTGAGTATTTCTAAATATAAAAAACCTATTTTTCAACCTCTTCACGTAAAGCAAAATATATTGACTATATCATTTTAGAGAAGAAAAAATTGATAACAAAAACTTCAAAAATTATATCATTCTTTCTACATTCAATCCTGTTTTACACATCATTTACACTGTTTTACATTTATTAATGCATTCCGCCACTTTGTTTCCATAGATTTATGAAAATATATTAATCGTAAAATAAAAATAAGGAATGATGAGTATAAAACTATTATTATCAATATCTCTTTTTAGCTTTATATGGCTAACTGCTTGTAGCCAAAATCCTCGAAATTATGTTGAGATTGATGCACTTGATGAAGAACCCGTTAAAGCAAAATATTCTACACAACACGCTTATGGTGGTTGGTATTGTCCTGATAATCTTCGTGGATTTCCAGCTATTGATGTTCAAAAATTGGAAGATATTCCTATTATAAATGGTCGTTTGCCAACAAAAGAAGAAACAAGAAACGGAATATCATTGATGTTTTTTGATACAACTTATCTTAAATATGTTCGACCTTTAGATATGATAATGCCAAGATTAGCAAGGTATTATAATGAACACTCTAAAAAGAATGAAATCATTATTGTCATTCAAACGGCTGTTATTAAACAAGATACGATTGTTGGTTTTCGATATTTGAATGGCGGAAACGGTTCTGCTTGGTTCGGTGAAGTTGCTTTTTTGACAAATGATGAAATCAAAAACTTAGGTGCAACACCTTTTATATCTTTAGAATCCAATATAAATGCTTCATCAGATAAAGTTTGGAATATTATCACGAATCCAATGTATGCCAAAGCACTCGGTCAATTATTTGAAGACAATGCTTTTTTGAATATTAGTAAAAATAAAAAACCAACAGTTCATTATAGATATGCACCTGAAAATAGTTCAAAAGAAGGAATCGTTACAATAACTTGGGAAAATGTCTATATACAAATTGATTATAATTTTGAAGGTAAACATTATGTTCAAAAGTTTTTGATTTCAGAAAATCAAACAACTAATAATTCACATATTCATATTGTATCTGGCCCTTATGACGATGATTTGGAAGCTCAAACTGAGATTTGGAAAAATTGGCTGGAAAAGGTTAAAATTTTTAGTGAAGGATTGTAGAAAAGTTTAAGAATTTAGGTTCTTTGAAAAAATCCAGTGGAATAATAAGTACGTGAACAAAAATAATCACGTATTCTAACTCGTACTTTTTCCGTTCTACTTCTTCAATCTTGAGTACTCGGGACATGTAACTCGGCTATACTCACATTTTTTTACATAGTAGAACAAAAAAATTACTTTGTTATAATTACGTGCTTACTTCTGTCCACGTACTTAAAAATTTGAAATCTATCAACACAAAAAACGAATTCCAATAATTCGTATGTTTACATTTATCACTGGATTTTTCAAAGAACCAGAATTTATTTATTCCTGAAATAAAATTACTACCATATCAGATGTTTTTGATAGTCATTTTGCCCGATAAAGATTATCTTATAAGTAAACCTAATATATTTGAAATACTAAGATATCGACTAAATAAGTATCTCTGGTGAGGTGCTTAAATACAGTTACGATTTTCGGATTGCCTTAAAAAATAATTCTTACAATCGTCAAATCATCACTCGCCTTCAACCCAAATTCTTTTTCAATTGTGATAACTTGCTTTTTCAACATTGTTTCATAATCAGAGTATTGTTGTGAAACAAGTAACTGCTGAATAATGGTTTGTTCTGAAATAGTTGGATATGTTTTATTATTAAAAGGCTGAAAGGTGAAAATTCCATCAGTAGAAAAACTAATATCTCGAATATGTTGAAGAGAAAGTAATTGCTTTTGATTATCGAACCAATTTTCAAAATTTTCATGTAAATGATATGCTAAATAATCAGGTTGATTATCTTGTTCATATTCAAATGATTGTCCATCACAAACAATCAAACCATCGCCAATAGTTACGATTTCGGCGGTTTGATTATTAAGATTAATAATTCCTAAAATTAAAGTGCTTAATAGTTCATTCGTTTCTAAGTTTAATTCATTTTTAATAAAAGATAATTGTTGAAATAATTGTTTTAAAACATTGATTAACAATTGTTTATTATTATAAAACGTAGATTTAATAAAGGATTGATAATAAATAAATTTACTGATTTTTCGTAAGAGTTTACCAATCAAAACGGACGCAAAATGACTTTCCGTTCCCATCGAACAGCCATCTAAAACGACAATTAAAATGTGGTAATCTGTTAGTGTTGTTTTTATGAAAAAGTCTTCATTGTGATTTGTGTGGAATGTTCCAATTTGTGAATATGAATAAATTTGCATGGATTCATAAGCAAAATTTTTATCAAAAAAGTTCACTTTCAAAGAGTAGCGGCTGTCTTTAACTGCCGAATGAGACTTGAACAAATAGTAACTATATTTATTTTGTTGATAGATTTTTAATTTTTGAGACTAACGCACTACGAGGCTGTAGCTTCGCAATACGTAAAATCAACATAACAAATACAGTCACAACAAATACGGCAACTAAAGACAATTGTTACTTTTAGTTTTGAAACTAAAAATCAAAACTTACTGTTAACTGTTCCGAAATTTTAAATTAAAATTCATGTTTCGCTGATATTAAATTGTGAAACAATCATTAAATTTAAAAACGAAAATATTACGTTTTGCCTTGCAAAACAATCATCTCACGCAGATTTGTCATTAACAAAATCATTTTTTTATCAAAAAAATCTGCGTGAATCTGCGTGAATCTGCGTGAATCTGCGTGAATCTGCGTGAAAAAAACATTTTGCGAAGCAAAATTTAGCAATTGTGATTTCTATTTTACGTTTCAGCGAAATTTTAAATTAAAAGAATGAGAACAGACGAATACGAAGATAGGAAAACTTGCCAACTCTGTAAACGAGCGGTTAATCGGACAACTCGACACCATTTGATTCCTCGAACAGTTCATAAAAATAAATGGTTTCGCAAAAATTTTGAGAAATATCAAATGCACGAAACCGTTGATTTGTGCAAAGATTGTCATCGACAAATTCACAAATTTATTCCTGAAAAGGAAATGGGACGACATTATAATACAATCGAAAAATTACAACAACATGAACAAGTTGCTAATTTTTTAGAATGGTTGACGAAACAAAATCGAAGTCGTTTTTAGTAATTCAGTTTTTAGAAAAGCAGTAAATAATTAACGGTTTTTTGTTAATATTATGGTCGCAAATTTTATATTAAGTACCTCAACAGAGTATAACGCAAGATTCATAAAGTTCTCAAAATGGCTAAAAATCTTGCTCGTAACTCGCAACCCCCAAATATGAAACTAACTGTTCGACTAATGAAACACACTGATTTAGATGGTTTAATGAATTATTGGTTTAATTCAGGTGATGAACATCTGATGAAAATGGGCGTAGATTTGGCTAAAATGCCAACTGAATCACAGTTTCGAGAAGGAATTGCACATCAGATTAATTTGCCAATGGAACAAAAAAATGCTTTTGCTGTGATTTGGGAAATTGATGGAAATGCAGTTGGACACTCAAATACAAATCCAACAACATTCGGTGAAACGGCAAAAATGCATTTGCATTTATGGAAAAAACCAAATCGACGAAAAGGCTTAGGAACGGAATTTGTGAAAATGACGATTCCATTGTTTTTTAAGTATTTGAAATTAAAAACCTTAGTTTGTGAACCGTACGCACTCAACGTTGCATCAAATAAAACGATTCAAAAGGTTGGTTTTGAATTTGTTAAGGAATATATCACAATACCAGGTTCAATTACCTTTGAACAACCTGTAAAACGTTGGGAAATGAGTAAAGCACTTTTTGAAAAGATGTATTAGTGTTGCGAGTTACGGGTTGCGAGTTTGACGAACTAACGACAGATTTTAGCTTTTTCTAAATTTGGAATTGAACTTACAAAGTTTATTAAATTTATCAACTATCGCCAATTCGTCAAACTCGCAACTCGCAACTCGTAAACTCGAATTATGAAAATAATCAAAGAAACAGAACGACTTTATTTAGCAGAAGCGACAACCAAAGATGCTGTTTTTATGTTGGCATTACTTAATAGTGAAGGTTGGTTAGAATTTATTGGAGATAGAAATGTAAGAACCGAAACTGAAGCTGCAAAATATTTGGAGGAACGAGTGATAAAAGCGTATACAGAAGGTTTCGGAATGTACAATGTGATTTTGAAATCGACTGGCGAAATACTCGGAATGTGTGGTTTAGTGAATCGACCGACTTTAGAAGGCATTGATATTGGTTTTGGATTTTTACCACAATATATGGGTAAAGGTTATGCGTTAGAATCGGCAAAAGCAGTGATGGCTTTCGCCAAAAAGGATTTAGAACTAACGGAAATTTTAGGAATCACAACACAAAGTAATATTCGTTCTCAAAAATTGTTAGAAAAATTAGGTTTAACCATCGTAAAAAACTATACTGACAAAAGCGATGGTTCACCAATGTTTTTATATAAAATTGAGTTTTAATGAATTGGAAAAATATCACTCAAGAAACGGATTTAGTAGATATTAAAGAATTATCAAAATCGACTGCTTGTTTGATTTATAAACATAGCACTCGATGTACAATGAGTGAAATGATGAAATTCGTCTTAGAAAATGAATGGAATTTTGAAGAAGACGAACTTCGACCATATTACTTGGATATTTTAGCTCATAAATCATTAGCCGCTAAAATTGCAGATGATTTTCAAGTTTATCATCAATCGCCACAAGTTTTATTGATTCAAAATGGTGAATGTACTTATGATGAAGATCATAGAGATATTTCGATTGAAGAAATACGAGAACATTTAGAAGGTGATGTTTGGAATTTTTAAATTCAAATGATGCGATATTACGATTATATTAAGTATCTCTATATGTTTCAAAAACAATGAGTTATACAGTGATTGAAATTGAAATGTATACTTTTGGAAAAAATATTTGCATACTATTATAAAATTTTTACTTTTGCAGTCAATTTCAGCAAGAAATTAATTTTTACTGAAACTTTTCAAGCGTTTTTACGCTTAAAAAATAAATTAACTTTTAGTGACGAACATTAATAAAAGCGTCATTAAAAAACATTAAACAAATTTATATTATTATTTTAAATACTAAAATATGTATTGGACACTTGAATTAGCTCATCGTTTAGAAGATGCGCCCTGGCCAGCAACAAAAGATGAATTAATTGATTATGCAGTTCGTTCTGGAGCACCTTTAGAAGTTATCGAAAATTTACAATTATTAGAAGACGAAGGAGAGGCTTATGATGAAATGAAAGAAATCTGGCCTGATTATCCGACAAAGGATGATTTCTTATTTAATGAGGATGAATACTAAGGATTTATAAAGAGTAAAAAATAAGCTAACCAATTTTGGTTAGCTTATTTTTTTTGTACTAATGGTTATTTGGCACTTTGAATTTTTTAGTGGAACGGTTCAAAATTCAAAATAATAAAAACTTTTAGACGATGGTATTTGATTGAAAATCAACGAAGTACGAAATACTCTTGTAGCAGATTTTATTTTTTACAATTTTCATCGAAAACCACAATTTTTTTCAGAGAATCTATTTTTTCGACTTCAATTCAATTGATGGTTTATGTATAAAAAATCAGATTGTTTCGTTATCTAAGTTTTTGATAAAAAAAGCGAAACGGTCAGATTTTAGTAACTCAAAAAAATGATTAAAACAATAATTTTTGATTTAGGTAAGGTATTAATAAGTTGGGATCCTCGAAACTTATACCGTAAAATATTTGATGATGAAGCAGTGATGGAAGATTTTTTGGCGAATGTCACGACAATGAATTGGAATGAACAGCAAGATGCTGGTCGAAAATGGTCGGTTGCGATAGAATTATTAGTCGAAGAACATCCAAGATTTGAAGCCGAAATTCGAGCATATTTTGATAGGTGGACAGAGATGTTAAATGGTGAAATCAAAGGAACGGTTGAAATTTTGAAGGAAATTCATGAGCGTAAAAAATATCGTTTGTATGCATTGACAAACTGGTCAGACGAATTGTTTCATCATGCTTTGGAGCGTTTTGAATTCTTGCAATTGTTTGAAGGAATTGTAATTTCGGGTAAAGAAAATATGAAAAAACCTGATTTAAGAATTTATAATTTGATTTTGGATAGATACCAAATTGAACCTGAAACGGCTGTTTTTATTGACGACAGTCAACGGAATATTGCGGCTGCAATAAAAGCAAAAATTCAAGGTATTCATTTTCAATCTCCTGAGCAGTTACGTCAGGACTTAGAGGCAATGGATGTTTTGTAGTAAAAAAAGTCTAATATTTCATAATTTGTCAATTGTTGATTTTAAGTTCACTAACTTTTTAAAGTTTAGTGAACTTGTACTTTAAACTATTTTTTATTAGTCGGAATAAGACAAATTTTAATTTTTTTGACATTCCATCACTATATTTTGATAGGTTTATACGTTTCTTGTCAGAGGAAATGATGTGTCAAATATTTGACGCTAAACTTTAATACAAATCCTTAACTTCGTACCTTAATTCTATAAACTATGAATTATTTGATAATTATTGAGCGAAAGCGAAATGTTGATTATTATCAGAAATAATTCATTGTTTATAGCTTATAGTTCAAAAAAAGTATGATTCAAAAAATTGTAAGTAGTGTTATAGTATTGTTTCTAACAACTTCGTTAATCGCTCAAGATATTGCTATTGGAGAATGGAATGCTCATTTACCATTCCGCAAAGGAATTAGTGTAACACAAAGTGAAGATAAGGTTTATTTGGCTTATGAGGCTCAGATTGCGATTGTTGATAAAGAAGAATTATCAATAGAAAGATTACACAAAGTCAATGGTTTGAGTGATGTTAATATTCGTACAATTCGGTATAATCGAAAAAACTTAACCTTATTGGTGGCTTATGAAAATGGTAATATTGATTTGATTAAAGACGGACAAATCAATAATATTGTTCATATCAAGGAAACGTTGACTTATACGGATAAAGCCATCAATCATATTTCGTTTGATGGTGATTATGCTTATTTGGCTTGTAATTTTGGAGTCGTTCAAATCAATGTTGTTCGTAATGAAATCAAAGGAACATTTCCATTTTCAAATCCTGAAAGAGTCAATGCAACGGCTGTATTTGAAGGAAAAATTTATGCCTTTACAAATGAAGGCGTTTTTGAAGGCGATACAACGTTGAACTTATTGGATTTTTCAAAGTGGAAAAAACAGGATGAAACGAATAATATTTGGACAGATACAAAATCTCTAAGTGCAACATTATTTCAAGATAAAATGTATGCAGATATTGATGACACTTTGAAAGTATTTGAAAATAATCGTTGGGAAAATTTTACGGTTTATGAATGGTCAGCTGGAGCATTTGATACCTTATCACAGTTTTATAATGCAAGTTATGAGATAAAATACATTGAACCAAACTACACAAATACAGGAATGGTCATCACTTGGAATGGTAAAATAAGTCCTGCTCGTATGACAACTTTATCATCTGATGGAACTTATTTTATTGGTTATAATCCACAATTTTTTGCAAATTTAAGTCAAGTGATTGCTGATGAGAAGGGGAGACGTTGGTATGTCGATGAACTTCGTGGCGGATTCTATCAAGCTGGTGGAACAAATTCTGCGATTTCGCCAAATGCACCGTTTAACGAAGGTGTTCAAGGATTGGCAGTCGGTGAAAACAGTCAAGTTTGGGTGGCAAGTGGAACAATCGAAAACTGGACAGGAACTGGCGATAATTCAGGAACTTATCTTTTGAATGAAGGATTTTGGAAACGATATAGTGATAATTCTTATGTAGAATTAGAAGGTGTTCCTGATCATATTCGTGTCGTGAATCATCCGACAAATGACAAAACATACCTTGGAACATTTGGTAATGGAATCGTAGAGGTTGATGGTGAGAACATTACGGTTTATAAAGAAGGAACATCACTTCAACCTGATGTTTTAGATCAATCAAAATATAAAATTTCGGGTCTAACATTTGATGAAGATGGGAATCTTTGGGTGAGTAATTATGGTGCGGATCGACCAATTTCTGTATTTAAAACAGATGGAACTTGGGAAAGTTTTAATGCTCCAAGTGCATTTAAAAGAATTACTGATGTGATTGTTGATTATAATGGTTACAAATGGTTTGCTACCAAAAGTAGTGGTAGTGGAAGTGGAATTTTAGTTTTTGATGAAGGAGATTTGAATGTAGTTGGTGACGAACGTTATGCTGTTCTAACATCTGATAATACAGAACTTCCGAATAATGACGTGATTAGTTTAGCAGTTGATTTAGATGGTGAAGTTTGGGTCGGAACATCACAAGGAACAATGCTTTTTGAATGTACTTTTGATGTATTTGAAGGAACTTGTCCTGGTCGTCGAGTGGTGACTTCAGCAAATGATTTTGGTGATTATTTATTAAAATCACAAACAATTAATACTGTTTTAGTCGATGGTGCTAATCGTAAATGGTTCGGTACAACGGCAGGGATTTTTGTACAATCCGATGATGGTGAAGAAGAAGTCTTACGTTTTAATGTCGATAATTCACCGCTTTACAGCAATAATATTACGACTTTAGCAATGGATGATGAAACAGGTGAAGTCTATATCGGAACAGATCGAGGTTTGATTTCTTATAAAAGTGATGCTACAAAAGGAACGGAAACACATGACGAAACTGCAATCATTGCTTATCCGAATCCTGTTCGTCCAGATTATGAAGGGCCAATTGCAATTCGTGGTTTGGTCGAAGAAGCAAATGTCAAAATCACAGATATTAATGGTGTCTTAATTTATGAAACCAGATCTAATGGTGGACAAGCGATTTGGGATGGAAAAGATTATAATGGACGAAAAGCGGCTTCGGGCGTTTATTTGGTCTTTAGTTCTCGAAAAGATGGTTTAGATGCAATGGTGACGAAGATACTTTTTATTAATTAGGAATTGTCTAACCGCAGAGAACGCAGAGATTTCGCAAAGACCGCAAAGTAAATTTATTAGCGTACTTTGCGAAATCCCTGTGTTCTCTGCGGTTAAATACGAATCACAAATAAAAGTGCTAATAAAAACAAAAGGCATTGTTTTAAGAACGGTGAAATACTCAGAAACCAGTTTAATCTGTGATGTTTACACAGAACAATTAGGTTTGCAGACGTATATCGTTTCGGGCGTTCGTAAGAAAAATGCCAAAATCGGTGCAAGTTTGTTGCAAGTGATGTCGTTGCTTGATATTGTAGCGTATCATCGGGAGAATAAGGAAATGCACCGAACGAAAGAAATCAAACCAGCTTATGTTTATTCGGAGATTCCATTTCAATTACAAAAAAGTGCCGTCGGAATTTTTATAACTGAACTTTTGCAAAAAACGGTAAAAGAAGCAGAACCAAATCCAAAGTTGTTTGAATTCATTTGGAATACGTTTATGTATTTGGATTTGACCACGGATTCTGTGGCTAATTTGCACTTAACTTTCATGGTACAACTGGCTGAATATTTGGGCTTTATGCCTGGTGGCGAACATGAAAGAGAAAAATCTTATTTTGATTTGAAAGAAGGTGTTTATACAGTTGAAGAACCGTTACATACGTATAGTTTGAGTTACAATCAAAGTGATTTATTGAGAGAATTAAGTCGTTTACCAATCACAAAAACACATGATATACAACTTACTCGACAAAATCGACAAAAGTTACTAAACCGTTTGATTGAGTTTTATCAGCATCATGTTGATGATTTTCAACGATTGAATTCACATGAGATTTTTAAAGAGGTGTTTTAAAGTAGTATAGAAATCTACTATGTTTTTTTACTAAAAAAGCTATTTCAAACCGAAGTTTGAAATAGCTTTTTTGATTTATAAATTTCCAATTGAAATCTAACCATTTAACCATTGAATCAAAAATACCAATCCAATACTAATCACTAACCCTAAAAATACTTTACCTAAATCCTTTGTAATATCTATTAAGGTTGCTTTCGGAACGGTTTTCAATAAATTATAACGCAAAGCAATTTCACGACCTGCTAACAAACCTAAGAAAACCCAAGTTGTACTCATCGGAATATTATTTAATTCTTTGAAAAAATAAAGAACAATACCATATGATAAATCAACAAAAGTCGCTGAACGAATATCTGCTGTATTCGTTTTTGCACGTACAATACCTTGAATCGCACCACCTCTTGAGTAGAAAATATAAGCCAATAAGGATAACAAAATAACTAATGAAATAGCTAACGATGTTCCATCTAATTTACGAGGCAAATAGACATAAATATTTGCAAAATCCTGTGCTAACCATTGAGTCCAAAGGAAACCTGTTGAAGCCCATTGTGCGACAATCCACCATTTTCTTTGATCATCTTCTAATGGATTATCAATGAATTTTTTCTCCAAACTTTTGGTAATAAACAAATACAAAACTATCGCAGCTACAAAAGCAACAACATAACCCGACATGGATTTGATAACCATATCACCTAAGTTTTTCGGACTAAAAAACGTCAAAATTAAAAATGAAGTACTTACTGGAATACCGATTCTCGTAATTACCATCAAAACTAAAGGCGGAAGAACATAAACCCAATTGAAACCGGAAATATTTCGAGGATCAAGATATTTTGGGTTATCCATACTAAAACCTTTGTCAGCGTCACCAATTAAACGTTGATAAGAAACATCACCATCATATTGAAACCAGCCATAAACTAAAGTAATCGTCATTATCGTTGCGGCAAAAGCCCAGAGTACGTACCATTTTACTTTTTCCTCATTTGAGGTTAAGAATGTTCCAAGTGTTTGTATCACATCATTTCCGACAACCGAATAAGCTGCCAAAATGAATCCTAACCACATAATCATCATTGTTAAATCCATTGGTATTTTTCGTTTTGTATTTTATAATTTTCAAAGGTTTAATCGAAGGCGAAATTATCAAAAAGGTACATAGAATTTTAATTATTTCAGAGTTTATCAATAAAAAAGCTATTCCGAATAGAATTTGGAATAGCTTATTTCATTTTTCTCCTGTCGTTTTCTCTGACTGACAATTAAAATCTTTATGTTCAATCTCTCATTTTCCAATGCCATTTTGTAATACTTAAAGTATTTATCAATTTATCATTATTACAATCAAAAATAATATTAATGAGATCAATTGATTTTATAAAAACCTACAAGATTTTCAAAGCCTTGTAGGTTTTATTTCACAATAATTAAAACTTATGACTAAGTCCTAAACCAAATGCAATACCAGGACTATAACTATTAAAGAACTGATCTTCTGCATTGAATGAACTATATACACTTTCTCTTTTGTCATTTAAAATATTAGACACTTTGAAGTCAAGTGTTGTACGACCATCTTTTCCTAATTTTTTATTAACACCAAAATTCAAACTATGAAAAGGTACTGCAAATACATCAGGATACAAACCTAAACCAACTACAGCTAATGTAGGGCCTTTTACGTTATAAAAGATACCAGCGTTTAATCCAAGGTCTTTATTATCGTACATCAAACCTGCATTCACTACATAAGGTGCTTGACCTGCCATTTGACGAGTATTTTCGATTGTTTCTCCTTCTCTTTGATAATTTTGACGAGAACGAAACTCACTTTCCGTCATTTCGATTGATGATTCAACGACTGTCAAGTTTCCACTAACACTAAATGCTTCAAGACCTCCAGAAATGAATCCTAAGTTTTTCACTGCTTCAATCTCTAATCCTAATACTGTACCACGACCTACGTTACGAGGTTGAAACTCTACATTCGTTTGTTGTGCTGCGATACGTACCAATTCTATTGGATTAATGAAATCTTTGTAGAAAGCACTAACTGATAAAATCTCACCTCTATCCATAAATAATTCCCAACGCAAGTCAACATTATTAATATCTGTAACCACTAAGTTTCCGTCCCATTCGTCACCATAAGTGAAAAATCCACCATTGAAGAAACGGTTTGAAACTGGGTCAAGGATTTGTGCAAATGACAACTCTTTGAATGAAGGACGTGCTGTCGTGCGAGAATAACCAGCACGAAGATTCATATCTTGTGTAACAGAATAAATCAAGTTTAAAGATGGAAATATTCCCAAATCTTCTAACACAACTTCATTTTCAAGGTTAACACCATCTGTTATATTGCCACTTGCGTATAATTGATCACGACCTGTATGACGTTGTACAAAATACTCCGCTCTTACACCAACAATTGCTTTAAGGTTAGCAGTAGGTGTAAATTCTTCTGAAACGTATAATGCTGTATTATTTATATTAGAACTATATTCATTTGGATTTGGAGTAGAATTTCCTGATGAATAATAAATATTATTTTGGTCTGATGGATAGATATTTTCTGGATTTAAAACGATAGAAGCGTCAGGCTCTGCCCAAGGAGCTTGTATTCCAAAAAACTGCATATCATAAGATAAAATCTCGTAATTTCTTAATTTGTAAACATGACTTGCTCCAAATTTCAACACTGCTCCATTTCCAAGTATAGTTTGCTTTCTTTTCAAATCAATCTTTCCGACAGCGTTTAACTCTGTCAAATCACGCCAAATTCTTGATGGATTTCCACCAGAACCAGCTTCAAATGAGTAGCTACCATTTTCTTTTTCTGTAAACGCTGTCTTACGAATGTCTGGATCGTAAGATGTAGAAAGTGTCGGTGAAACTCTCCAGTCAATTTCCCAATCGTTATTTTCTAAAACATGTTTACCACCTAAAAATAAGTTCGTTAAGCTACGTTGATTGTATTCTAAGTTGTCAGAAGATGCAAAATAACCTGATTGACCAACAGCATCTGGACTATTAGCAATATTGAATTTTGCAGCACGGCTTTCACCATTTTGTAAGTGCATTACTGTTAAACGATATTTTGATTTATCTGTTTTATAAGCTAAACCACCTAAAGCACCAACTAAAACACTATGTTCACTCAATTCACCTTCTTGAGTTGTTGCGTAAAGCAATTCATATTCCGAAGGATCTTGAAGTAAACGTTGATACTCACCATTAAACATATCGTTATAGTATTTATAACTTGATTTGTAAGAAAGTGAAAACGTATAACCTAACTTCGGAGATTTTCCATTGCGATCTTTTAAGTCAATTTGATTTCCTAATGAAATACCAGCACTAATATCTAATGGATTTGTCTGTCTTTGTGCTGCTAATTCTGGGCTAAAACTGCTAATAAATTCATTCACTTCCGTACTTGATGCACCGCTTACAGGTGAAGGAATATTTCTTGAATCCGCACCATTCGGCAAAGCTCTTGTACCGTCATCAAAACCTAAAAGATCGGTATTCCCACCGTTATAAGTTAGAAAATCTGAGTTTAAGTGCATATCAGGATTGTAAGTTGTACTTACAGAAACATTCAAAAATTTATCTTCTGGAAAATCCTTTGTTTCAATATTTAATAAACCACCAGTAAAATCTGCAGGCATTTCTGCGGTGAAGTTTTTACTAACGACAATATTTTTAATTAGATTCGTAGGAAAAATATCCATTTGAATCGTATTTCTGTCAGGATCTAAACCTGGTACTTCAACACCGTTTAAGGTTGTTTTTGTATAACGATCACCTAAACCACGAACATACACATATTTTCCACCTTCAATAGAAACACCCGTAACACGTTTTGCCGCTTCCACAGCAGTTCCATCACCAGTTAACTTAATCTTAGCAGCCGAAATACCATCTAACATAATAGATGATTTTTTCTTTTCCAATAATAGAGCAGTTTCATTATTAGTAATGGCTTTACTTATTACAATTACCTCTGCCATTTCAACACCTCCAGCTTCTAAGGTTAATTCTCCAAGTGTAGTCACTTCACCAGCTGTTACCGTTACACCTTCGATTGTCATTGTACTTAATCCAATGTAAGATACTTGAATCGTATATTTTCCTACAGGCAATGATAATGAAAACTGACCGTCAAGGTCTGTTGCTGAACCTAAGGCAGTTTCTTTTACAAAGATATTTGCACCAATTGCTGGTTCTCCGATATCGTCAAATACAGTTCCTCGAATAATGCCTTCTTGTGCAAAGGTGAAACTTGCTACTAATAACATAATTAGTAGTGTGAAAATATGCTTCATTGAAGTAAAATTTTTTGATAGTAAATCAAATACGTTAGATAGTAAAATTGTATTGATTAGGACGTTTTTAATCGACTATCTCTTTTAATGTAGTTTATTCAAAATTTGATAAAAAGTGTAAATATTTAAAAAGCAATGTACTTGTGCAGAAATTTCCTTCTTTTTAAAGGTGTTCTACACAAGTACAATAAAAATATTGCTATAAATTTATGTTTTAAAAGTCTAACATACCTGCTTGACCAGCCCAAGTCCAATCCAATACCGATACATCTGCTTGAGAAGAAGTACCTGCTGTTACACCTGCAGGAACTGCACCGTTAACATAATTACCTAAACTATCTGCAACAACATCTAATACAATATTTGTAAAAGTTACATCACCATCAGGGAAAGTTACTTTATTAATTTGCTGATTTCCGACGATATCTGTAAAGTAGATATTCTCTAAATCTACATCAGAGTTATCATCTGAATTGATTAAGTCATCAGAAGTAACATCATCGCTACTTGCTTTTACTGAACCGTTTTTGATAACATGACCTGCAACCATTGAACCTTCAGGGCCATCTAACTCAAAAATATTGTCAGAAGGTGTAAGCACAACAAAGTTGTCTAAAGTTCCTGCCCAAGATTGATCCGTATCAATCGCATCATCACCAGCATTCCATACAACGACATTAGATGTGTTTACAGTACCACCGAACCATTCGATGCCATCATCTTGATTACCAACTACTTCGATGTATTCTACAACAGTACCTGAACCAACACCACCTAAAGTTAAACCATTGATTTCGTTACCTGCACCGATGTTTGCACCACCGTGACGAATTGAAATATACTTTAATACACCAGAGTTATCAGCAGCATCAGTTCCACCGTATAAACCATTAGCATCAGAAGTAGGAATACCTTCGATTTGTACTTCGCTAATATCTTCATTGTTATCATTTGAAGCAGAAATAGGAGCTTTTCCTAATACGATTAATCCACCCCAAAGACCGCTAATAGTCGGCTCTAAGTTTGGAGAAGCAAAGTTACCAGTAGCAATATCTTCAGTAGTAATTAAATCACCTGCGGTTGTAAAGATTATTGGAGATGTAGCTGTTCCTTCTGCCATCAATTTACCACCTCTTGCGATTAATAAAGCGGTTGCATTTGCACCTGTACCAATACGACCTTTGATAATAGTACCAGCTTCGATAGTTAATGTAACACCATCTAAAACAGCAATACGACCTGCTAACTCATAGACATTATCACTTGTCCATGTTGCATCGGCTGCAATGTTTTCTGTTACTACGATTGTTCCATCTGTTGGGTCAATAACTGGATCGTCATCAGAATCAGGAGTACAAGAAACAATTGTTAAGGTTACAACAGCAACTAATACAAATAATAAGTTGTTCAATAAGTTTTTCATGACTTAAAATTGATTATAAAAATAAATATTTTAGTGTTTACATTTTATGCTATTTAGAATTTGTTGTTCTTTCTAAATATGTTGCAAATGTAAAGTCATCATTAACCGATTACAATTAATTCCTTTTAACTTTAATTTACCCTTTTGTTAATTTAGTATTAATATTTATTTGTTGTTTTATTTAAATATCTGACTATCAGGTTTTTATGAAGTTAATTTTTGTAGTAACATGGTTGGTATATTAAAAAATAGTATTCTTTTGCATTGATAGATGCATATTTTTAATATGTTAGATGCGTTTTTTTTAATGAAATGTATTCTAAAAGTCAGTACATATTGAGAAAATTACATTGTGATTTTCTTTGTTTTAAGGTAATTACTCCAAAGTTTTTTATCAAATAGTATCACTGAAGCGTCGAAGTAGACCATGATGTTGTATCTTAAAAAATAACTTAATGAGTTACAAATTTTAAAATCACAAAAAAAAGTGAAACCGAAAATTGTCGATTTCACTTTTTTAACTAAAAAACACCTTTAACCATACAGGTACGATTAATACAACTCCAAAAGTGTGTATTTATATTTTTGAGCTAAATAATCTCTTAATTTTTCTTTGCTTTTATTAGAATAATTTCTGTTGGGCAAAATGACTATCAAATCTGATCTATCTGGAAAAATCGGTAGTTTTTTAAAGTCCGTATTTTCTAAATGTAAAACTTCGAGTTGTTTCATTTTCCAAAGGTTTAAACCGATAGAAGTCAATGGATTATTATTGATATAAATTTCTTCTAATTGCTTACAATGACGTAAAACGGAAGGAATACTTTTGAAGTTATTATTATCTAAAGTTAATTTCTCCAAATAAGGCATTGTAGTAATAAACTGTGGTAAATCCGTTAATTGATTGCCTGATAAATTTAAGTGTATTGCATTGAAATAAGGCTTCAAATCTTCTTCTGAAAGCGTTGTTAAACCTTGATATTGAAGTGTTTTTTCAAATGTAATACTTAGATTATTTTCTGATTCAGCGACAACTTCCTCATCATCTAAGTTCAATTCCACCCTTTTGACAATCGGTTCAACTTTCCTTTCTGCTTTAGTTGCTAATTCCCACCTATTCTCGGTTTAAAATAATTCGTAATGTGTTTTGCTGTAATTAGTGATTTTTACGATAATCTGCAATCTAAATTAAGTGAGAATTCGACGGGCGATTTAAAATCGCCTGTCGTCAACTTAAGGAAAAGAACTAAGTTTTTAGCAAGTCACCTGATGACTTAAAGTCATCAGGTGACTTGCTAAAAACTTAGTTCTTTTCCTTAAGTTGACGACAGGCGATTTTAAATCGCCCGTCGAATTCTCACTTAATTTAGATTGCAG
>JBGCFH010000125.1:0-25782 GCA_045106825.1 Saprospiraceae bacterium
AATGAAAAATTACTTCATCGTATTATTAGCCGATATTCAGAGGAAATTGTTGGGCGTTTTCATGTCAAAACTTATTTGTTCGCTCGTACTTTTTTGACGATGGCGTTTACTCGATTATTAAACTCTGCGGCATCAAAAAATGCCTTCAAGTTTTTTAGTCGTCGCTACCAATTACAACAAAAAATACAAGCAATTGGTGAAATTGAACATATTCGAGAATTGTCAAAAAAAGGAACAGTTGTTATTGTTCCAACGCATTTTTCTAATTTGGATTCTATTCTTATCGGTTTGACTGTTGATTTTATTGGCGTGCCAGCAGTATCTTATGGTGCAGGTTTGAACCTTTTTAATACAGGCGTTTTAGCTTTTTTTATGAATCGTTTAGGTGCTTATCGTATTGATAGACGTAAAAAAAGCAAGTTGTATATCGAGACCTTAAAGTCATATTCTACATTGTCAATCAAGCGAGGAACACACAGTTTATTCTTTCCAGGTGGAACTCGTGCTCGTTCGGGTATGATTGAGAAAAAGCTCAAAATGGGTTTAATCGGAACGGTTATCGAAGCTCAACGAATGATGATAGAAGAAGAGCAAAAAGATAAGGTTTTTATTGTTCCAATGGTTTTGGGTTATCATTTTGTATTGGAAGCCAAAAGTTTGATTGAACAACACTTGAAACGAACTGGCGAAGAAAAATACCTTGTACCAAATGATGAGTTTGGTAGTAATCGAAAATTAGCCAGTTTTGTGTATCAATTCTTTGGGTCGAGTTCTGAAATCATTGTTTCATTTGGTAAGCCAATGGATGTTTTTGGAAACTTTGTAGATATAGAAGGCAATAGTTTTGATAAACGTGGCAATGCAATAGAACTTCGAGATTATTTTACTTCAAATGGCAAATTGACAAAAGATATACAACGTGATTACCAATATACGAAGCTTTTAGCTGATGTCATTGTGAAGCGATTACATGCTGAAAATATCGTTTTATCCAGCCAAATGATGGCTTTTACTGCATTTAATATCATTCGAGCAAAACATCCAAATTTAGATATTTATGGAATTTTGCGACTAAGAGAAGAAGATCTGATTATACCTCGTGATGAGTTTTTACATGCTATCTACCAATTGCGTAAGCAACTTTTTGAATTAGCAGCAGCAAAAAGATTGAGAATTTCTGCGATTATTAAATCCGACGAAATTAGTGACTTACTGAAAGATGGTCTGAATCATTTAGGAACGTATCATCCAGAAAAGGTGCTTAAGAAAAATCGAAATGGAGATTATGTTACCGATAGTTTGAAATTATTATTTTATTATCATAATCACTTAGTCGGTTATGAGTTGGAACGAACCGTGAAATGGATTGGGTGAGTTACGGGTTGCGAGTTTGACGAATTGACTACCCAGATTTCGGGGCAGGTATTAGATTAATACTTTTTAAAAAATCATTAAACAAAATTCCAATTTTATACTTTTTAAAACCTGTCGTCAACTCGCAACCCGTAACTCAAAAACCGTCACAATTCCGCTCCACAATACTTACAATGAATAGCATCATCATCGTGTCCGTCGCTTCCGCAAGATTTACAGGCGTGTGTTGTGATATCGTCAGAAGCATTGGCTAATTCTAACGAAACAATCCCCGTAGGAACTGCAATAACAGCGTAACCTAAGAGCATAATAATAGCAGCAATCGTTTGACCTAAAGGGGTCACTGGCGAAATATCACCATAACCAACTGTTGTAATCGTAACGATTGCCCAATAAATACTTCGAGGAATACTGGTGAACTGCTCAGAGTTTTCGTTACCTTCAATAACGTATAAGATTGAACCAAAAACCATCACAAGTAAAATAACGAACGAAATAAAAACGGTAATTTTGGCAACACTTGCTCGCAATGCATTCATAAGTACCTTACCTTCATTTAGGTAGTGTACTAATTTGAATATTCTAAAAATTCGTAGTAATCTTAGTATTCTTATAATCAAAAGGTAATTCATTTGATACGGTAGAATCACCAAAATATACATTGGTAAAATGGCTAAAAGGTCGATAATTCCATAAAAACTGGTCGCATATTTCCATGGTTTTTTTACAGCATACAATCGAAGAATATATTCGATAGTAAAGATAATAGTGAAAAACCACTCAATGATATAGAATAAGTTATCATATTTTTCATCTATAGATTTTACACTTTCTAACATTACAACTAATACACTTAAAATAATGGCAATCAGCACTGTGATGTCAAATATTCTTCCTAAAGATGTATCGGTCTCAAAGATTATAGTATGTATTCTATCTCTAAATTTACTCATTCTATTTTATTAAAGTTTTTTGGTTCTTTGAATTGTTTTGTGAAACGCTCAACATTCAAAATAATAAAGACTTTTCGACGATGATATTTGGTATTAGATATTAAGTATTTGATTGAAAATCAATGGAGTATCGAATACCTAATACCATCGTAAGAGATTTCACTTTTTTACAATTTTCATCGAAAACCACAATTTTTTTCAGAGAACCAGTCTTTTTTTGTATAATAATTGTTTACCAAATCCTATGTTGTTTCAATTGTTGCTGCAAAGATATTCATTTTATAATAATTTAAAAATTATTGATTTTTAATACTTTATGATTAATAATTATATATTTAAATATCATTCGAATTGCACCGTTTAAAATTGACAGAAATCTTATTTTAATGAATATTATTAAACAATCTTAATAGTTTTTACTTTTATAATATGATTATTACAAAAGTGAGTAATAGACTAAAGTTTTAGGGTCTGTACACTTAATATAAAATTTCAGTAAATTATGCAAAAAATAGAAGATAATCCTCAAAATTCTTTTTTCGCAAAAGCGATGAATCCTTACTTAATTGCTGCAATTTGTCTTGGCGGAGCAGTATTATTCATGGTTTTGGGAAGTGTTACGAATGCAATTGGTGCAACGTCATTGAGTGAGCGTTTTCCATACATTTCGGTTGGTTCTTTTATGTTACTTTTTGCGGTGTATAATGCTATTTTTAGTCTTAATTCAGAAGATTTGAATCAATATTGGATGAAATCTTTTTTAGCATATATTGGATTAGTCGTTGGAGGATTATTATTTGCATATATATTTTCTTCATTATGGTTACCAGGTACATTTCGGTGGATTTTCTCCATTTTGACTTTCGGTTATTTAGCTTTCTTATCAATAATGGGATTTGTTAAGCGTGTATTTATGATTGTTAAACAGGAAGATGAAAGAATGCACGGAAAATGGGATGAATAAAAGATTTCAACGTAAGTTAGTATTGAGATAAAAATAACTATACATTCTTGACTTGCCTTTTTTATCAATAATTTTGTTGATCCCGAGGACTCGGGACGCCGAAGCAAAGGCTTCGACTGCGTTTTTTGCCTTATTTTTGACAAAAAATCCTGCGTCAAAGAACGTACATTTATTTATATTTTAATACTTATCTGTAAAAGTAAGCTCAACTATTCAGCTATTTATTTTTTATTGTTTAATTTTATGGTTGTGTCACCTAAAATTAAACAATAATTTATATTCATAGTACATTTTCTAATCTAATAATAGAAATATCCTATTTTAAATAGTTTATGAATATTAACAATCTAATTGAACCTTGACAGATACATTAAAAAAAATTAGAGCCAATATTCAAGCACTTTATGAGCTTATTGAAAGTTTGCATTCTTCTTATGAAGTCGAGCGTTCTGTTTTGTGTTTAAAAGAAGCCAAAATGGAATTAGGAAGAGTCCTACATGAACTTGGAAGCACAACACCTTATCGACATAGTAAAAATCCAAGCAATGATATTTTGATTGATACAGAGGAACTTCATGGCTCTCCTGCTATTGATAATGCAGAGATTTCTCATGTTCGATTAGTAAAAGGTTATCGTCGTAGAATAGATCAGATAGAATCGGATATTAAAGAAATCATTAGTACAGCGTCAGATATTGATAATATTTGGATTATAGAACATCTAAAAGAAGCCACAAAACTTGTTATTCGTTCTGGAATGTGGTTAGGTGTCGAATTAGGAAGAGTGAAAGATGAACGAGATTCAATGTACTAATTTAGTTGAAGATTGTAGAATAATAACAAAATCTCGAAATTTCGAGAAGAATGGAGCATAGAAAATTAACCCTTAATTTTTTTATGCTCCATTCTTCATTTATACCTAATTTTTATTCACACTTCCGCCTGAACTTGTTTCTATCTCTTTGATTGTTGGATTGCCACTATAATTAATTTTTCCACCACTACTTGCATAAGCTGTTAAATCGCCCGAAACATTAGCATCAACATTACCTCCTGAAGAAGCTTGTGCTTTACAATTAATTGCTTTTAATTGCTCACCATCAATTTCACCAGCACTACTCGCATTCAAACTAACTTCATCTGCTTTTCCTTGAATATTGACTTCGCCCGAACTACTTGCATTGACAGAAAGGTTTTCTGTTTCAATTAGTAATTTTACATCAGCAGCACTTGATACATCACAGCTAAATAATTCTGATTTTATTGTATTTTGAAGCACAACATCCGAACCAGCAGAAGCATTAATTTGAGATAATTCAACCGCAGTTACATTAATTTTAACATTATCCATGTCTAAATTTACATTGTCATCAACGTATATACTTAATGTACCACTATTGACTTCTGTTTTAATGTATTCCATTAAATTATCATCGGCTTGAACTTCAATATTTTCTTTTTCACCCATGATAACATAGACATTTAAACCATCCGAAACATTGATAGCATCAAACGAACCTGCTTCGCTTTGTTGAGTGATTACGTTTCCACTTCCTTCTTTTTCTTCTTTTTGAGTAAAATTCTCACAACTACTCAAAATAGAAGTTGTTAATAATAGTAGTACAATTAGTTTTTTCATGTTGACTTTTGATATTTTCAATATATTTAAAAAATCAATATACGATGATTTCTAAACTTTTTAAAATTTAAAAACCTGATTCATTAATCAATCGCAACGATTATCACAACGATTATCGCAAGAACCAATATGGTTGAGCAATAGCGTCATTGCGTTTCATATTTCCAATACCAAAATTTTGTTCTACTGTTGCTAATAAATTATAATGATTAATAGGATCTGAATTAATCGTACCAGCTTGCAAAAAATCAGCTAATAACAATGTATAGATTCCATAATCAAATTGATAAGGATAAGCTTCATCAAACGTAAGCACAACTAATGTTTCTGGCGGAAATTTACCAACGGGATCATCACCTAAGAATTTTTGAAGGAAAGCGGCTATTTGATCAATTTGCTCCGTATCTCCTCCTAAATCTTTGTAAAATGCTTTGTCCACAAACGTTCCATCAGATTTCGTATGACCATTATTAATCAAATTAGGAACATATAAACTATAATGAGGCAATGTATCATTATCCAAATCCTTTTGAAATTCATCTGCATTGACAATTTTTGCCAATCGTTTAGGATTTGAGACAATACTTGGAAAGGACAAAAACGGAATATGTCGGCGAGTAAAAGGAAACGGTTCTTCTGGCCAAGTAGGATATGGTTTTGGGGTTGCTTTATTTTTGTGGTTATAAGTGGCGACTTTAACAGCTTCTTCCAAATGTCCAGGTAATTGTTCCTTATAGGTTTCAGGTAAATCTTCAGCATAACATTTCCACGATAGATTCTGAGCTTCTAACAAATCTGCGATATTAGGTAACGAATAGCCTTCTTGTACAGGACGACCATAAAACCAATTGACATAATGATTCTCATCATCAACAATGCCTACTGTATCACCTGAAACCAAACATAGATAATTGGGTTGTGAAGGATGTGTTACACCTTGTGCATTGGTCATAAATACTCCTTTTTTTCTTAATTCATTCAAGTAAGAGTTCGCTAATGCAGAAGTACGCATGGTATTTTCTAACATTACTATAACGATTCGTTCAAATACTTTTGCCATGTTTCTTAATTTTATTCGGTTAGATAAATTGTTGTATTGCCAAAAAATCAATTAATGGAAATTGTTGGGATACAATATTGGGGAATCAATTTTTTTTATTAAAAACCTTAGAAACAATATATTAAAAGTAATTGAATCCTACTATATTCTAACGAAGTTTGTAACTTAAATTACGAAAAAGTAAAAATGTCTATCAACAGACGTTTGACAATACAACTATTTTTTCAGATTTTTGTATTCCTTTAGAATAAGTAATAAGTAGTAGGTAATAAGTAATAAGTATTTTACGAGCTGTATTTACTTATTATTTATTAGCTATTACTTACTAACTACTACTTAGAAAAATAATGATAGAACAACATAAGTGTGTGATTATTGGCTCTGGACCTGCGGGTTATACAGCAGCTATTTACGCTGCAAGAGCAAACATGAAACCTGTGATGTTCACAGGAATGCAACCAGGTGGACAATTGATGACAACAACGGAAGTAGAAAATTTTCCAGGTTATCCAAAGGGAATCACGGGACCAGAAATGATGGAAGAATTGAAGCAACAAGCAGAACGATTCGGAACGGAAGTTCGTTACGAATTTATTAGTAAAGTGGATTTTTCTGGTGATGTACATAAAATATTTACAGAAAGTGGTCAAGAAGTTCAAGCACATTCTGTAATCATTTCTACGGGTGCAGATGCAAAATGGTTAGGTTTAGAGTCAGAAGAGAAATTCAAGAATAATGGTGTTTCAGCTTGTGCCGTTTGTGATGGATTCTTTTTCCGTGGTCAAGATGTAGCCGTTGTCGGTGCTGGAGATACAGCAGCAGAAGAAGCAACTTACTTAGCAAAACTGTGTAAAACAGTTCATATGTTAGTTCGTCGTGACGAAATGCGTGCATCGAAAATCATGCAAGAACGTGTGCTAAATACAGAAAATATCATCGTACATTGGAATACAGAAACAGATGAAATCTTAGGAGATGAGTTTGTAGAAGCAATGCGTATACGCAATAATAAAACTGGTGAAAAAACAGAAATTCCAGTTGGTGGATTTTTTGTAGCGATTGGTCACAAACCGAATACAGATATATTCAAAGGTTGGTTAGATATGGACGAAGCAGGTTATTTAATCACAGAAGCCAGATCTACTCGTATGAATGTTGAAGGTGTTTTTGCAAGTGGAGATGCACAAGATAATGTTTATCGTCAAGCCGTAACAGCTGCTGGAACTGGTTGTATGGCAGCATTAGATGCCGAACGTTACTTGGCAGCGAAAGGATTGCATTAATCAAAAGTAGCACAGATATTCTTATCTGTGAAAAATATTATAGGCACAGGCAGTAATGCCTGTGCCTATTTATCATCCACCATTTTTTTCAAAATTGCTTTTAATTCTTGATAATCTCCTTGTTTTATTTCCAATAATCGATCTCGTTCTGCGACTTCTTTACGAGCGAAAACTAAACTTTTATAAAGATAAACATTTAGAGAAACTAATAATAAGGAAACAATACCGAAGAATATAGACCAAAATCGAAGTTGTTTAACCGTTTTACGATTAGCTTGTTTGCCTACTAAACGATTTTCAGAAGTATTTTCTATCCAATATCGTTTTTTATTTTTTTCTAAAGTATCACTTAGATTTTCATATTTCTGTTGAGCAATATAAGCTTCACGATATTGCTTTTTGGAAGCGTATAATAAAGACAGTAACTCATTAGCATCTTTCATCAATACTTTATCATTGAGGTTGTCCGCTATTTTTATACCTTTTTTTACTTCGACTAAAGCTTCATTATATTTTGATTGTTGAAGATAAGCATGACCTAAATTGATATAATTTTCACATTCACGATGTGGTATTTCTAATTCGATATTTAGCTTCAAAGCATCACGCAAATATTGAATCGCTTGATTGATACCAACGTGAGTTTTGTAAATACTTCCTAAGCGATTATTACTCATTGCAACACCATGTAAATCATTATTTGATTGAAAAACACCTAAGGCTTTTCGCTCATATTCTACACCTTTTGCCGCTTCATTTTGGCGTAAATAAGTCAAACCGATAGACGAATAAATATCTGCACCTAATTGTGGGAAATCATTAATTTCAATCACATCAGATGCATTTAAGAAGGCTTCTAATGCTAGATTATATTGTTCCTGCTCGAACTTTGCTTTACCAATATTAAAGTAAGTTTCGGCAGTAACTCGCTTATTACCAATAGCTTCTGAAAGCTCTAATGCACCTTCAAAATATTCGATTGCTTCTTCAAAATCACCTTGAGAAAGAAATGTTGTCCCCAAATTAATATATGCTTCTGTAATGCCAACTTGATTTTTATTCGCTTCAAAAACAGCCAAAGCATCTCGATGAAACTGAAAAGCTTTTCTATTATTAGAACTTTTTCGATGGGCAATTCCGATTTTATTCAGTGTTTCTCCCAGTTCGTTTTGTGTATCTGATTTATCTAATAATATTTTGGCTTCCACAAAATTAGCAATCGCATTTTGATAAGATTCTTGTCGTAAGTAATAATCACCGATTGCTAACTTTGAAATAATTTTTAAACCATCAATTGTCGAACTATCTGCCAAAGTTTGAACTTCTTCAAAATATTCCAACGCTAATTTCATTTTGTCATAACCAAAATACAATCGTCCAAGTGTTAATTTTGATTGTCCAATCAATTCAATATTATCCAAACGCTTCGCATTTCGTAAGGCTTTTTCTGCGGACTCAATCGCTAAATCCAAACTTGTTGGACTTTGTTCTTTAGCAATTGCACACCAAAGCAAAATTTTTATAGAATCTGAAGTTGTATTTTTTAAAACAATTTCTAAGCTATCAACTTTAGATGCTTTGACCTTGACAATCTTAGGTTGTGCCACAAGTTCAGTAATTCCGAACAATAGTAAAAAAGAAAAAATAATATGTATAATGAAATATTTCACAAATCGTATTTTATTGAAAAATAGGGAAAGGCAAATTACGATTTTTTAAGGATTTAAGTAATTGTTTCTATATTCAATTTAGAATTTATCAAAACAAAAAGCGACATGAATGATGTCGCTTTTAAAAATATGTTTAATTATAATGGTTTCGGGTTGCGAGTTATGAGTTACGAGTTTGACGAATTGACGACAATTTTATGAAAAATAGGTAAGTGGACAAATTTAGTTAGACTTAATTTTTCTATAAGATGTTGATAATGAATTATTTAGTAATTGTCCATTTACTTGCAAAATTGGAATTTAATTTAATCAATTTGTCGTTGGTTCGCAACCCGTCAAATCTCAAACCAACTATCAATACGTTCAGATTGAACTTGATGTTCATTAATCAAACGGCTTTCAAATTCATTTGTTTTAGGATTATATTCATAGTTATGTTGCCAACTTAGGTAGTTTTCTGCTACGGCTTCAATAGCATCTAAAGCCTTGTGTACTTCCTTATCCGTTAAAATCGGATGAATGGATAAACGAATCCAACCAGGTTTCATACTCAAATTTCCTTTATCAATTTGTAATGCGATTTTATTAGATTTATCCTCTCCAATATTCAACAAACAATGTCCGTAAGGACCGGCACAAGCACAACCGCCTCTAACTTGTAATCCAAAGTAATCATTTAATAGTTTTACACCTAAGTTATAATGCAAACCATCAATATAAAAAGAAACGACGCCCAAACGATGTTCTGTTTCACGAGCTAAAACATGTAAATTATGAATATTATCTAATCGTTCAAAAATGATTTTAAGTATTTCTTCCTCACGTTTCATCATCAATTTAGGATTCATATCTTCCTTCAATTTTACACACATCGCTGACTTGATAGTTTGCAAAAAAGGAGGTGTTCCACCATCTTCACGAGCTTCAATGCTTTCAGGAGTTAAAGCATCAATATACTTTTGTTGTCCCCAACGATTGACCCATTTTACAGTTCCGCCTCCTGGATGATCTGGAATTTGATTTTGATAAAATCGTTTATTGAATAACAAAACGCCAGGCGTTCCTGGTCCTCCAAGAAATTTATGCATCGAGAAATAAACAGCATCCAAATCATGCATCGAGTTTTTAGGATGCATATCAATCTCTACATAAGGTGCAGAACAGGCAAAATCCACAAAACACCAACCACCATTTTCGTGCATAATTTCAGCGACATCATAATAAGGTGTTTGTACGCCAGTAACATTTGAACAAGCCGTAATTGCTGCTATTTTATACGGACGATTTTCATATTTTATTAATAATGATTTCAAGTGATTTAAATCAATATTACCATTTGGACACAAATCAATTGCTTCAACATCAGCCACAGATTCTCGCCATGAAATGTCGTTAGAATGATGTTCTAAATGAGAGACAAAAATAATCGGTCGATCTTCGGGTGTTGCAAATCTCGAAGCATCTTTCAAACCCAACAAGCGTTGAAATTTATTCACAGCACCAGTCATTCCTGAACCGGTCATTATTAATACATCATCTTCATTAGCATTGACATGTTTTTTGATAATCTGCTTTGCTTTATGATAAGCAACCGTCATTGATGTTCCTGTGATGTTGGTTTCTGTATGCGTATTGCCGACATAAGGCCCAAAATTTCTTAAAAGCGAACGCTCAATCGGAACATACAAACGTCCGCTTGCTGTCCAGTCTGCATAAATCATTTTCTTTTTACCGTTTGGTGTATCAAATTCTTCATTGATACCAATAACATTTTTTCGAAATTGCTGAAAATGTTGGCTAACATTGGTTGATTGTGAAGTCATTGTATTGTTTTTTTAGTATAAAATATAGTAATATTCAGTATATTGACAATCCAATTATCAATCCATTATTGCAAATATAAGCGTTTTTTGTATTATATATTATATTTTTTCATATATAATATATTTTATGAAAAATATCATACTATTTTCATAAAAGTAGTTTTTACAAGTGAATAAAGTATATTTGGCTGTTTTTTTGGTAATTATAAAATAGCAATTATAAAAAATAACACACATTGAAACTAATTCAAACTATTCTTCATATTGGTACTAATCATACAAACGATGAGCAACTAAGAGCACAAACTATCCTGCTCAACAAGATTGCTTTATTTACACTGTTTACGATTAGCCTCTACATGGCGATGCACTTTTTCTTCGGAAACAGCTGGATAGCAGTAGCATTTGATGGTGTTTATATTACAACTGCTTTATTAATATTATATTTTCAAGGAAAAGGAGACTATCGAAAAGCTTGTTTAATAGTTGGAGCAGGTTTTACAACTTCTTTTGCTTGCAGTTCTTTACTAATCGGTGCTCAAAATCAGGTCGAGTATTTGATTTTTATTTCTACATTAGGAACAGCTTTATTATTTGATGATAAACTTACTCGAAGAATATTTTTTGTTTTTGGATTTGTAACTTTTGCACTATTAAAGGTTTTCCATATTTATTATCCTAAAGGTTTATTAGCTACCGATTTTTCACCTTTATTTAGTATTATTAATGGTTTGATTGTTTTTGGTACAATCTATTTTATAGTAGATAAAGCATTGATTGATAGTAAAATATTTTTGAAGGAAGTGATTCAAAAAAATGAAGAAATCACAGAACTTAATGCTACTTTAGAACAAAAAGTAGAAGAGCGTACCGTGGAAATACAGGAAAAATCAATGGCTTTAGCAAAATCAAATGAAGAACTTAAGAGTTTTTCTTACATTGCAGCACATGATATGCGAGAACCAATTCGTAATATTATTGGGTTTTCACAATTATTAAATAAAGATATTCTTCGTAAGAAATACGATAAAATTGAAGAATATGGTGGATATATTGATTGGGCTGCAAGAAGGATAAATACTATAACAAAGGATGTTGTTAATTTTTCGAACTTGGATAATTTGATAGAACAATACTCAACAAATGATCTTAATAAAATTGTTTACGCTATCATAAAAGATAATTTTTCTAAACGTCATGATGTATTATTTGAGATTGATAATTTACCAACGTTAAATATCAATACAGATTTAGTTACAATTCTGTTTAATCAATTGATTGATAATGCGATTCAATATTGTGATAAACCTCAACCTAAAGTTATTATCAAGTGTGAAGAAAAAGCAAATTATTATCAATTTTGTATTAATGATAATGGTGTCGGTATTTCCAAAGAGTTTCATACTAAAATCTTTGGAATGTTTAAACGTCTACACAATGATTACCAAAAACAAGGTTCAGGAATTGGTCTTTCCATATGTAAAAAAATAGTAGAAAGTTATGGAGGAAAGATTTGGGTAGAAAGCGAATTTACTAAAGGGGCAACATTTTTTTTTACATTAAAAAAGTAATTTTTAGTAACAATCAACTATTAATTTCATAATCATTAATATTGGAATAAAAATTAGCACTTCTTAAATTAAGAAATTAGCAACAAATAATCAATAATAAATAACGAATTTTTTCAATTTGAATTTTATAAAAAAAATTACTGAAATAGGCATTACGCCTAAACTCACGGAATCACAAAAATACAATACAAGATTATTAAACTTGATGGCAATAGCTGCGGCTGTTTTAGCAAGCTGTTATTTGGTAGTACACCTTTATATGCAACATGGATGGATTGTTTATTTATCAGATTTGTCATATATCTTTTTTTCTGGATTGATTTTACGCTTTAATTATAAAAAGAAATATCAGTTAAATAATTATATATTAGCATATGGTTATACCTTTTCTTATGCTTCTACAGCACTTTACGTTGGCGTTCATAATCAGGTTGAGTATTTCCTTATATTACCTGTAATTTCATGTGTATTCTTGTTTAAGAGTAATTTGAAAAAAAATGCTCTATTTGTTTATTGTATCGTTTTATTTTTTGCAATTAAAATATTTAACCTCTACTATCCGACAGGTATTTTGGACGAGCCTTATATGCCTTCTCTACACTTTTTTAATGGTGGAATTATCATTATCACAGCATTTATTATCGTCAATAATATTATTATGAATAGAGAAGCTTTAGCTGAAGATTTACGACAAAAAAATGAGGAAATCAAAAAGCTGAATGCGACTTTGGAAGAGAAAGTTGAGGAACGCACAAAAGAGATTCAACAACAATCAAAAGCGTTGGCTCAATCGAATCAAGAAATCAAAGGTTTTTCGTACATCGCTGCACATGATATGCGAGAACCGCTCCGAAATATTATAAGTTTTACACAGTTGATGAATAAGGATATTGTTAATAAAAAATATGATAAAATTGGTGAATATAGCGGTTATATTGATTGGTCTGTGCGTAGAATTGATGCTTTAACTCGTGATATTGTTGATTATACGAATCTTGAAGAAAAGATAAAACAGACTTCGAACGTTGATTTGAATAATGTGATTTACGAAGTCATTTTAGTATCGTTTGAACGCCGTAAAGATGCCATTTTTGAAGTCGAAGCATTACCAATTATCAATGTCAACGACTTTGTAATGAAAATGCTTTTCAAAGAATTAATCGAAAATGCCATTCAATATTGTGACAAACCTCAACCTTCCGTCAAGATAAATTATAAAGAATTATCTGATGTTGATCAGTTTAGCGTTGAAGATAATGGAATCGGAATAGAGAAAGAATATCATCAGAAAATATTTAAAATGTTCAAACGCTTACAGAATGATATTCAACAAGATGGTTCAGGAATTGGTTTGTCTATCTGTAATAAAGTAATTCAAGGTTACAATGGTGATATTTGGATAGAAAGTGAAGTTGGAAAAGGTACTACGGTTCATTTTACAATTCCGAAAGTCGAAAAATCAAAATAGTAAATACGAGAACATTTACTATTATGATTCATCAACAAAAAATTCCCTTACACCAAAAAAATACATTTACGCATCTTTCCTATTATAAATTCCCCAACTATTTTGTTGGTAACAACCGTTTACCAATTAGAAATCTATCAATTCAGACAGACATTAAAACAAAAATATAATATGGATAAGAAAAATGTATTAATCGTAATTTGTTTATTTTTAATAAATTACGCTTTCGCTCAAATTCAGTTTGAGCATATCGAACCTGTGAATAATGTATTGGGCGATATTTCTTATGTGGAGAAATTTGGCGAAATGCCAACAACTCAAACGAATGAAATCTTGCGACTACAAACACACTTGGAATATGTAGAATCTACATTGCGACAAGCGGATATTTCACATCTAAACGATACGCAAAAAGCAAATAGAAACCATGTTTTGAATATTCTAAATCAATATTGGAAACGTGGACAGTTCCCAAAAAACGATTATTTTTCCACTCGAAAATCCGTTTTTATCGACCGAAACGGAACACATTGTGCCGTTGGATATTTGATAAAACAAACAGCTGGCGAAACCGTAACTCGTCAAATCAATGCCAAATATCAATTCGCTTCGATTTATGATATTAAAATGCAAGAATTATTTTCTTGGGCAAATACTTATGGTTTGTCACTTGATGAATGTGCGATGATTCAGCCAAGTTATGGAGGTTGGATTCGTCCAGAACCAGTTCGTCAGCGACCAAATGCTGGTTTGTTTGCGATGGAAGTGCGTTCGATGAAAGTCGAAACGAACATCAAAGAGAACGCAGCGACAACTACAATGGAACAAGTTTTCTTCAATCCTTCGACACATCAACTACAAGGTTTTTATTATTTTCCAATTCCAAAAGATGCGTCGATTGACAAGTTTTCGATGTTTATAAATGGTGTAGAAACGCAAGGTGAAGTTTTGGATGCGAAAAAAGCTCGTGAAATATATGAAGGAATTGTTCGTCGTTCGCTTGATCCAGCTTTATTAGAATATTATAATCAAGGTTTGTTTAGAGTGAAAATATTTCCGATTCAGCCTCGAAGTGAGCAGAAAGTGAAAATGACTTATACGCAAACGTTGGAAAAAGAAAATGGGACGGTTGAATATACTTTTCCTTTTGGAACTGCTGAAAATACTGCAACAAAGCAGATTCCAGAGTTTAGCTTCAAAGTGAATATTGAAACAAATGATAAGTTGAAAAACGTCTATTCGCCAACGCACGAAGCGGAAATTATTCGTAAAGGAGAAAATAAAGCGGTTGTTGGTTTTGAAGGCAATCAATTAAAAAATGCAGCGAATTTTAAGTTGTATTTTAATACCGATAATTCCAAAATCGGAATGTCGATGTTGACGTATAATGATACATATGAAGACGGATTTTTTATGATGAATCTAAGTCCAGGTATTGCAGATGCAGAAGAAGTTATTGCTAAAGATATTACGTTTGTGGTCGATGTTTCGGGAAGTATGGCAGGAGAAAAAATGGAACAAGCCAAAAAAGCGTTGACGTTTTGTATTGCAAACTTGAATGATGAAGATAGATTTAATGTGGTGCGTTTTTCGACAGAAGCAAATGCGTTGTACAGTGATTTGAAAGCGGCAAATAAGGAAAATAGGAAACAAGCTAACGCTTTTATAGAGAAGTTAAGACCTATCGGCGGAACAAATATTGACGAAGCCTTAAACTTAGCATTGACAACGGAATCAGACGAAAAACGCCCAAATTTTGTTATCTTTCTAACAGATGGAAAACCGACAATTGGTGAAACGAATCAAGAATCATTATTAAAAAAAGTAGAAAGTTACAATCCAAAAGATACTCGAATTTTTACGTTTGGAATCGGTTCAAATTTGAATACAAAACTGTTGGATAAACTAACCGAAATGACAAATGCGTACCGAACTTACGTATTGCCAAATGAAGATATTGAAGTGAAGGTTTCTAATTTTTATACAAAAGTCGCTTCTCCTATTTTGACCGATGTTGTCATCAAGTTCGATGAGAATTTTGACGTAAGTGAATTACAACCGAAAGCATTACCAGCGATTTTTAAAGGTTCGAGTGTGTCGTTATTAGGTCGATATGCAGGAAGCGGAACGGGAAAAATCACGGTAACAGGAAAGGTCAACGGTAAAGAAAAAATCTATACTTACAACGCAACTTTCCCGAAAAAAGCAAAAGAAAATGATTTTGTGGCTTCGCTTTGGGCAGCAAGTACCGTTGGCTTTTTGATGGATCAAATTCGTTTGAATGGCGAACAAAAAGAGTTGATTGATGAAGTCGTTCGCTTATCGAAAAAGTACGGAATTATTACGCCTTATACCAGTTATTTGATTATCGAAGATGAAGCCGTAAGTGTTCGCACAAATCGCTTGGAATCTCGTGACCAATTGTTGAATACACGAGTTGAATCTGCTCGCCCGGAAACATTGGAAGAAATTCAAGTGACTTATGATTCGGGAATCAATCAAAGTACTGGAAGCGGAAGTGTACGAGCAAGTAAACGCAATCAAAAATTGAAAAAAGCAGAAAATGCTGCAAAAATCCGAACGGAAGATACGGAAATGGATTACATCACTAATACTGGTCAAACCACGAATTTGGCATCCGATATTCGCAATGTCAACGGACGAGCATTCTACCAAAATAATGGCGAATGGGTCGATGCGAATATTCCATTGAATCAAGACAAAAAACGTAAAGTCAATCGAGTAGCGTTTAATTCTAAGGAATATTTCACGCTGATTAAAAATAGTCCAGAAGTCGTTGACTTTTTGAAATTAGGTCGCAATATTCGATTTGAGTTGAATGAGGAAGTGATTGAGATTTATGAAATGTAAAAAACGGTTGACGGACGTTCGTTCTTCATTTGACGGTTGACGAATGCTTCGCTTAACGGAAATTAGAGGCGATGAAATCAAGTGATTTCATCGCCTTTTATATTTACATTACTGGTTGTGGTTGATTATTTTTGTATAATTTTTCTACAATCATTTGAATAACGGTAACAGCACCATTGATTGATTTTTCTGTATTCATTGTATGAATAAAACCAATATGTGGAATAGAATCTGAAAAATTATTCAATGATTCATACAATGCTAAATTGCATAAATATCCTTGTGCATCATCAGAAAAAAGCAATTTTTCGTTATCTCCGCTCCGATAGTTGTTATATTCTTGAATGAAAAAGCCAATCTGATTGATAAAAGTAGCATAAAGTCGATAAGGTTTTCCTTCATGCAAAGGAATCGTTCCTCTTTGATCTTTTACATAAGTTTTTCCTGCATTATCATCCGCAGCGATTGCTTCGTTTCGTCCAACACATTCTAAGCGAAATTGGTCAGCTTCACCAACACAAATTAAACAATCAGGATTGTGTTTTTCCACAACATCTTTTATATAATTTAAGGTACTTTTATACCATTTAGTAGAGCCATCTTTTTGTTCTACATAACTGTCATGCCATAATACTTGAATTTCTTCACAGACAATATTTCCATATTCAGAACCTTGTGTAGCAGTACGTTGTGCAACTGCCCAAGATGCGTTGGTTTTACTACCACCAAAAGGCATAAAACCCGTAACTAATATTTTTTTCATAAGTTAGGTTATTTGGTTGTTTGACAATTTTTGCCAAAATCATTAGTGACATTAATTTTATAGTCACCACCGAAATCTCGGTGGTGGCAAAAATTGTCAATGAACCAGTTATTTTAAAGGAATACTTATTTTTATCGTAAGTTTATATTAGACTTTATTCTAAAATGATTTTAGTTCTTTCTAACTAATTGATAATGAGAGTGAATGAACGTAAAGCGTTCATTTCAGAATATTGTCTATTGATTAGAAATCAACTAAAGATTTGAATTTTTAGGAATTTGTATTTTTTAACAAAACAAACAAATAATCAATTGACCTACTTAAAATAATACATACAATTACTATATCTCTCGAACTAAGAGAATGTCACACTTAAAATATGAAATTATTTATAAAAATAAAAAAGGTATAGTATGATGGATAATTTTAGGTTATGTTTTTGGATTTATAGAATTGAGAATAGTCATTAATTAAGCGTATTGATTTTCAAATAATTAATACCTTAATAAATTACCAATTTTTTAATTTGTTCGTAGTATGTTTGCAAAACATATAAGAAATATAGATAAAACCATGAAAATATTCACTGCACCACAGATAAAAGCACTCGATAGACGAACTATAAAAGAACAAAATCTACCGACTTTAGAACTTATGGAACGAGCGGCAAAGGCTTTTACCAATTGGTTTTTAAAGCGTTATGATTTTCGTCAAAATATTCAGGTACTTTGTGGAATCGGTGATAATGGCGGCGACGGTTTAGCAATTGCTCGATTGTTGTATGAACGTGATTATGCCGTAACAGTTTACGTTTTAAAATTTAGTAATAAATTTACTAAAGATTTTAAGCGAAACTTAGAGAGCTTACGTTATCGAAGTATCGAAATCATCTACGTTGAACCAGGCGAAAAACTACCAAATCTTGATGCAGAAGCGATTACGATTGATGCAATTTTAGGTTCAGGTTTATCTCGACCAGTTGAAGGTTGGTTAGGTGGAATCATTAAACAAGTCAATGAAAATGTCAAAACAACAATTGCAGTAGATATTGCATCGGGTTTATTCGCAGATGAACATACCGAAAATATCAGTATTTTACCAAAGCAAACTTTTTGTTTTGAGTTACCCAAATTAGCGTTTTTTTTTCCAGAAAACTACAAAAGAGTAGGAGATTGGTACGTTGATACGATTCAATCTTCAAAGAAAGGAATCGAAGAAACGACAACACCTTATTTTTATATTACACCAAAAATAATAAAAAAGGCATATCGTCCTCGTTCGAAGTTTGATCATAAAGGAACTTATGGTCGAGCGATGTTGATTGTCGGCAGTAAAGGTATGATGGGAGCTGGTTTGTTAGCAGCGAAAGCGTGTTTGAGAAGTGGCGTTGGTTTGGCGACTGTTCATGTGCCGCAATGTGGCTATTCGATTGCTCAAACTGCAATTCCCGAATTAATGGTTAGTGTAGATACTGATGCAGATAGTTTTTCAGAAGTACCAGATTTGATACGTTATAATGCGGTCGGAATTGGTTGTGGAATTGGCGAAAGCGAAGCGACTAAAGATGCTTTGAAAATTTTCTTAGAAAATACTCAATTACCAATGGTGATTGATGCCAGTGCTTTGAATATCATTGCTCATAATAGTTGGCATCACTTGATTCCAAAAAATTCAATCATTACGCCACATCATGGCGAATTTCATAGACTTTTTGGAGAAACTTCCAATGATTTTGAACGCAATAATTTACAACGTTTAAAAGCAAAAGAGTTAGGTATTTTCATTATTTTAAAAGGTGCTCATTCTTCAATCGCTTGTCCAGATGGTAATTGTTATTTTAACTCAACCGGAAACCCTGGTATGGCAACTGGCGGAAGTGGCGATGTTTTGACAGGAATTTTGACTGCTTTTCTGACACAAGGTTATGAACCTTTAGAAGCTGCACTTTTAGGAATTTATTTGAATGGTTTAGCAGGTGATTTGGCAGCAGAAGAACACGGTTTTGTGTCGATGATTGCTGGTGATATTATTGATTATTTGGGGAAAGCTTTTAGAAAAATTAGTTGATTCTGGATGCTGGTTTCTGGTTACTTGATTCTGGTTTGACGACTTTATGAGGTTATTTCAAAAGTTAAAATTCATTACAAATAAAATAAATATTATTTATAATAGTGATTAAAGTTTAATGACTTTTGAAGTAACCTTTAATTTATTGGGTCACCATAAATTTTCCTGCGAATAGTTGAGAATCAGTTTCCTTATGATTAATAACAAAATAGTATAAACCTGAAGGGAAATTAAGATTAACACGATAAGTAAATCTTTGATTATCAGTTTGTTGATTTTTACTTAATAACGTTCTATCTTCTATATAAGCATTGTTAGAGTTATCATAAAAACTAATCGTATAATCAAAGTCCTTATCAAAACTTCCTGTCAACTCAAAAATGGTATAATCGACAGATTTAGGTTGTAATATTTTTGTTGCAATCGGTTCAACGATGGTGATATTATGTTCAGTCGAGCGTACATTTTCACGAATAAGCATTTCTAATTGTTCATTTTTTTTAAATACGTCAGTTGTTGAAATATCTGCTATTGGTTGCGGTGACTTAATCGTATTATTTTTTGATTTTGATGATGAATCCTTTGTTTTGATATTCGGAATTATTGGTAGTATCGTTGAATCTGATATATCTTCTTCCTCGTTTTGGGGTAATGTTTCTTCTTTTAAGATATTTTTTTTTGGAGGTTTCGGTGTTGTTGTTGAGCGATTTGTAAAATAAACATAAGCTGCAATAATGGATATTACTAAAATGATTATAACTGCAATCTTTTTATAAGAAGTTGAGGTTGTTTTTGGAGCTGTTACAGGAAAAAACTCATCGGCTAATTGAGCATTTAACGCATCAAAATCAGGACGATGTGATTTGAAGAAACGATGTGTATCTTTTTGTAATTCAATTTCTTCTCGAAGTTCTGCATCTTGTTGCATAGCATTTTCAAATGCCTTGAGTTCTGCATCAGACATATTGCCTTTCAAATATTGTTCAATATTTTCGTATGGATTGTTCATAATTATTTACTTCTTCAACTCTTTATATCGAAGGTCTGTTTTAACAAAATTTTCTAATTCTTTTTGACAACGATATTTTCTATTTCGAGCCGTATGTGCATTTTTAAGATTTAGCTTTTCTGCAATAAAGTCCATTGATCGCAGAACTAATGATTGACTTCTACAAATTTTATTTTCAAAACCAAAGTTACACCGAAGCACTTCGCCAAGCAAAACTCAAAATGCTACAAGATCCGATTAGAGCAAATCCGAGATATTGGGTAGCTTTTGTGTTGATTGGTGAGTAGATTGTTTTATTCTATATTTAAAATTGATAGTTCTTTGGCAATTTTTGACAGCTTATGATTTTTTAGTTAAGATATTAAATATAATTAATTGAAAATCAAGGATTAGTGAGCAGGTGGCTTCAAGTCACCTGCTCACTTTTACCCGCTTTGGTAAAGATTGTCAAAGAACCAAATTGATAATCAGACCTGACAGCTTTTTCAAAATCTACCGTACCTATATCTATAGATGGGCAGATAGGAAAAATTGAAATTATGGTGTCATAGCTACGCTATTTTATAGCATAATAACAATGATTTTCTACAGACAGAGTCAGAGCTAACGCTCTTTTATCGTATTTTGATAGAAAATTAATGTAATAAGAGCTTTAGCTCTGACTCTGTCTGTAGAAAATAGTAGCCAAATACCTACAAAGTAGCGTAGCTACGAGAGAGTGTTCAAAAAAGTGTGTCAATAAAATTTCCCTTCAAATATTCCTTAAATCCTTCATAATCAATACCGATTTCAACACTAACTTTTTCTTTATCAGCCAATTCTGCCAAACGTTCAGGAACATCAATTTCATGTCCAAAAATTGCTTCCATATCAGGTTTAAACTTAGCAGGATGAGCCGTTTCTAAGATAACTCCTTGTGTGTTTGGATTTGTTTTTTGATAGGCTTTTAAAGCCAAATAGCCAACTGCTCCGTGTGGATCCATGACGTAATCATACTTTTCTTTTATTTCTAAAACAGCTTGACGAGTTTCATCATCATTGTAAGCATAACCATGAATATTTTCAATCATATTATTCCAAACCGAATCGTATAAATCCAACATTCTCGCAAAATTCGATGGATTTCCTACGTCCATTGCATTGGAAATCGTACGAACCGATGGACGAGGAATATATTTTCCAGTTTCCAAATATTGAGGAACAACATCATTTGCATTTGTGGCAGCAACAAACGCATGAACAGGTAAACCCATTTTTTGAGCCAAAAGTCCGGCTGTCAAATTACCGAAATTTCCACTTGGAATACAAAAAACGACTGGTTTTGACTTATCCTTCAACTGTTTGTAAGCCTCAAAATAATAAAAACTTTGAGGTACTAATCGAGCGATGTTGATAGAGTTTGCGGATGACAAACGGATGTGTTTTAAATCTTGATCTAAAAACGCTTGTTTCACCAAAGCTTGACAATCATCAAATGTGCCGTCGATTTCTAAAGCCGTAATATTCTCACCTAAAGTCGTCAATTGTTTTTCTTGCAACAAACTTACTTTCCCTTTCGGATACAAAATCACGACTTTTATGCCCAACGCTTTATAAAAACCTGCTGCAACTGCACCACCAGTATCGCCAGAAGTTGCCACCAAAATAACGAGTTCTTTCGTCTCTTTTCTATTGAAATAACTCATTAGCTGCGACATAAATCTCGCCCCAAAATCCTTAAAAGCCAAACTTGGTCCATGCCACAATTCCAACACTTTTTTCTGCTCATCTAAGTCTACAACTGGAGCAGGAAATGTTACAGAGTTTTTAATAATTCGCTCCAAATCCTTTAAAGGAATCGCCTCACCAAATAATGTCATTGCTACTTTAAACGCAATATCTTCAAAAGAATATTGGTCTAAATTATCCAAAACATGTTGTGGTAATTGAGGAATTTCGGTTGGCATAAAAAGCCCGTTATCATCAGGCAAACCTTTCATGACAGCTTCGGCAAGTGTTACCGTAGCGTTTCTGTTTTTAGTAGAATATAATCTCATTATGTATAATTAGAAATTAGAAATTAGGAATGAGTAATTACCATCATTCCTAATTCCTAATTCCTCATTTCTAATTAAATTTAACACCGAATAGCACCTTCGTTATTAATCTCTGAAATATATGTTTTACATCGAATTTTCACTTTTTTATAAACAGCTTTCATAGCTTGTTCAATATTTTCAGCATCAAACGAATTTCGGCTCATTGCAAAAATAGTTGGACCAGCACCCGAAATACTACAACCCATTGCACCAGCGTTCATAGCTGCTTCTTTCACTTCATAAAACAACGGAATCAGTTTCGCTCTTTGCGGCTCAATCATCACATCATTCAAACTTCGACTAATTAAATCCAAATCACCATTCATCATACCTAAAACAAAATTTGCCAAATTTGCGGATTGTTGAATGGCTGTTTTTAATGGAACAGTATCGCTCAAAACAGCTCGTGAATCTGCGGTCAAAATCTGAACATTTGGACAAACTAAGGTCAAATGCAATCCTTTTGGTGTATAAACTCGATGGAAATCTAAAGACGGGTTATCTCGAATCAAAATCAAACCACCAAAAAGTGACGGTGCAATATTATCTGCGTGATAAGCCTTAGAAGCTAATTCTTCGCCTTGCATTGCAAATGGTAATAGTTCTCGTTTCGTCAATGGTTTTTTTAAAAACTCATTGACTGCCATTGCACCAGCAACAGCGGAGGCGGCACTCGAACCCAAGCCACTTCCAGCAGGCATTTTTACGAATTTCTAAATCAACACCAATATTAGTTCCTAAATGATTCAATACTGCTTGTGCAGCAACTCCAGCAGTATTTTTAGCTGGGTCATAAGGTAAACCTTTTCCACCTGTAATTTTAGAAATCGTTACGCCTGGTGTTCTGCTTTCTTTGATAATAATTTCGTCACCAGGTTTGTTAAGACACAAACCCAAGACATCAAATCCGATTCCTACATTTCCGATACTCGCTGGAGCAAAAACTTTCATTTTTTTTGGTTACTTACTTGATTCTGGTTGTTTGTCGCTGGTTATCGTACAAACAAAACCAAAAAATAATTTATTAAAGTTTGCAAAGGTAAATTATTGATTGATTTGGTAGTATGATTTTTTGAGTTTTATTAAGTTGTAACTGATTTTTGGGTTGTTGATGGATTTTTAACATTAATTAAATGCTATTTGTAGCCTATTCATCTTTCGTTAATATCAAATTTAATTCATTGTTATTCACGTTTTGCTGAAACGTAAAATAGAAACAATTGCTAAATTTTGCTTCGCAAAATACTTTTTTCACGCAGATTCACGCAGATTCACGCAGATTTTCTAATAATTGGTTCATTGATAATTTTTGCCAAAAGCAAAAATTATTGTTTTACGTAGCGGTTGTCTTTAGCTACCGTAAACAATTTCAAACAAAGACGGCAGCTAAAGAAAGCCATTACTGGCAAAAATTGTCAAACAACCAAAAAAATGATTTTGTTAATGAAAAATCTGCGGAATCTGTGGAATCTGCGTGAGATGATTGTTTTGCAAGGCAAAACGTAATATTTTCATTTTTAAATTTAATATCAGCGAAACATGAATTGTTACAAATAAAAAACCACAAAGCGATTGTGAGGAAAGCTCTGTGGTTTTTAGTTTTTCTGGTAATTACTAATTTTTCGTCTTAATCTAAAAAAACGGTTTCTCTTGAATAACATGCTTGTAAGCACTTCGTCCAACGAAGATAACGCCTAAGATTAAGGTGTAAGTAAGTGTCGCTGTCATGATGACAAAATTTAAGGTTTTATAAACTGTATGAACTGCAAAGATAAGAAACAAAGCCCATTTTTTTTAACGAATTTATGAACATTCTTAGACTTTTCTCGTTTAAGACAATTTCTTTATTTGCTTCATTCATAACGTTACGACAGCAAACCATAAAACGCTGCCTATTTATCAAAATCTTACTTTCAATTTAGATCTAATGGTCACTACACCACAGTTTAATACAGATTTTAGATAATATGATTAGGAATAATTTGGTATGTAAACAAGAAATAAATAGCGTAAAATACAGCAATAATAACAACTTCTTTACAAACAGTTGAGTAGTCGCAAGACTTCTAAAGCAAACCGATGCTGCTCACTAATAGACTTTAAATACTCCTTTGTTTAGAAGAAACGAAGTTAGTATTTAACATCGTTAGCAAATGTTTTTTTGCTGAAGGAAGTAACGATTTTTCATTTTGGAAAAAGCATAATGCGTTATTTAAAAAAGTAATGTCATCATTATTTTGCATTGCTTTAATTGCTTTGCACCAACTAAGTGTAGCTGTCACTTCCGAATCCTTACTTTGTTCCAATGCATTTATCAAATCATCAAATAATTTCCAAATCTCTTCATGTTTACTTTTTAATAATATTCCTCCAACTGTTTTTAATATTTGATTTAATACATGCATTGTTTTTGCAACGGATATTTTGTCTATATTATAAACGGCAAAATAATCTACTGGCAAGTTATCTTCTTTCGTAAAAATATACGTTACTAACTGTGTTACCAATTTAAAAGAATCTACTTGTTTTCCTGATATTACAAGCACTTTTGCATAGTTACTACTCAAATGTATTCGTCTTTCTGCTATCGGATGACCATAAGCTAAGAATAATGCTCTGTGAAATTCAAGTGCCGCTTTCATCAATCTTAATGCGGTATCAAAGTCTTTCTGTTTTTAAGTACAAAAAACTTTCAGCAGCGGATTGATAGGTTGAAGTAATTAGTTGTCCTTCTTCGCATATTTCATTATCTGCGACCATTTGTTTGGCAACGTCTAAAGCTGTTTTTCCTTCTTCCATTTTATTTTGTCGTAACAAAACCAGACCAGCTTCTCGTCTGATTGTAGCTGTTTCCAACAATGAAACTTCTTGTTTTTTAGAGTTTTCGTTTCATATAAAATTTCGATTGAACGGACTTTAGGTGTTGGTGTTTGGTCTAAAGTTTTTTGCTCTGATTGGGAATTTAAAAATGCTCGTATTTCGTCTAATTTATTGTCAATCTGTTGAGGCGTTGTTAATGCTTTTTGGTTAGTCATGTGCTTTTTTTATAATTCACGTTTCGCTGAAACGTAAAATAGAAATCACAATTGCTAAATTTTGCTTCGCAAAATGCTTTTTTCACGCAGATTCACGCAGATTCACGCAGATTCACGCAGATTCACGCAGATTTTCTAATAATTGGTAGAAAAA
>JBGCFH010000126.1:0-24050 GCA_045106825.1 Saprospiraceae bacterium
AATCAAACAATCAAACAATCAAACAATCAAACAATCAAACAATCAAACAATCAAACAATCAAACAATCAAACAATCAAACAATCAAACAATCAAACAATCAAACAATCAAACAATCAAACAATCAAACAATCAAACAATCAAATTAAAAATGTCTATCAAAGAATTAGAAGAAACGATTAATCAACAAGCAGCTATCTTAGTCTATTTCCAAAATGATCATTGTCCGCCTTGCATGAGTTTGCGCCCAAAAGTAGAAACAATGGCTCAAGTTGATTTCCCTAAAATGAATTTAACATTCATTGATTCCTTCAAAAATCCAGCACTAACTGCACACTTTGGCGTATTTGCTCATCCAACTTTATTGATTTTTTTTGATGGGAAAGAGTACATTCGTAGTAGTAAATACGTTTCTATTCCAGAGTTAAAGTCAAAGATTCAACGACCTTATACGTTGTTGTTTGATTAGAAATCAAAATACCTTAATAATGTTTCAGTAATTACTTATCAAATTATGAAAAAAATTCTCTTTTCACTTTTATTAATTATTATTTTTGTTGCCTGTGATGATTGTGAATTTACGATTGACAGCTACGAAGTACTGACAGGAATGGATATTCCAAAAACTACTCGTGTAGATTGTGAATATGATTCAGAACGAAAAATTAAAATAACAGTTTTTGAATTAGAAATGGCAAACTTCAATATTGAAGAATATGCAGCCAAATATGATTTTCAGTTAGTGGCAACGGATTATGAGGTCGATTTTGAAGGTATGGATTTGTTGTTTGGTGATGATACCGAGTTTCCACCAAATAAACAACTCTATATTCGTAAAGGGAGAAATAAAAAAAATGGTAAAAATTATCAGTATTTATTAGATATTGAAACAGGGAAAATGTGGGGAGAAATCGTACAAAAACCATAACATAAGTATAGCTCTAAATTATTAGTAGATTTTTTAAATTTCTAAAAGTCGTGTCACGGATAAATAACTACCGTGACACGACTTTTTTGTTATACACTTAATACATATAGAATTAGTTAAAGTATTCTAAAAAGGAGAACCTGTTATAATATAGAATCAGTTATTTAGTTTAAGTATATATTAATTTTTGTTATTTATAAGGGCTTAATTATCATTGTTTTTTATCATAAAAATGTCATATAGGTATTTTTTTTATATTTTGATGAAAAAATATTTTGCCTTGAAACCGTTGCTATTACTACGTTTTCATAATATTAAAAAAACATATTCAAAAAAAAATTATTTTTTTTGCAACTCCCATGCAACGCTTTTTTAATATGTGCCGTCTACTTTAGTGTATTTAATATTTAAGATGCTAATAATCAATGAGTTTACATCTTAAAACAAATCACATACGATAAATATATAAAAGATACTTTATAAACTAAAAATATTATGACAATGCAAAAAGATACTTCAGTAACAATTGGACAAGGAATAGAAAATGTAAGTTTAAATTATGAAAATTTACGTAAAGCGGTTTTAGCTTTAAGAGCAGTAAATCATCGTTTACGTCAAGAAATTATAGAATTATTACAAGATAGAGAGCAAACTACAGTCACAGATATATACGTAAAATTACGCATCGAACAGTCTGTTGCTTCTCAACATTTAGCGATTTTACGTCGTGCAGAAATTGTAAACACAACTCGTGAAGGTAAATATATTTACTATTCATTAAATGAAGATAAATTAGCTATTATTGCTAATTTAGTTAGTCAATTAGGCTAAACACAATTTACTCGAATAACTACCTGGTGATAAAAAAAATATTGCATAAACTATTGGGTGATGACGTTCCGAATTCTATCGGAACGTCTTTTTTTTTTGTAAATTTACATCTATAAATTTACAAAAAATGGCAGACGAACGATTACAAAAATGGCGATTGATTTTAGGCAAACAAGCAGATCAAGAAAACAGTGTGGATTTGTCGCAGATGATGCAAGGTATGGATCAGGTACTGGAAGATCTGTATGAGAATGGAGATAAAAAAGGTGGATTGGGAAGTTCTTCTCCGAAAATCAACCGTTGGTTAGGCGATATTCGGAAGTATTTTCCGAGTTCAATCGTACAAATTATGCAGAAAGATGCTTTTGAACGATTGGATTTGGAAGAGATGTTGTTAGAACCCGAATTATTGGAATCTATTGAACCTGATGTCAACTTAGTAGGAACGCTGTTATCTTTGAATAAAGTGATGCCTTCAAAAACCAAGGAAACGGCTCGAAAAGTAATTCAAAAAGTCGTAACAGAATTGGAGAAACGATTGAAAAACCCAATGCAAGTTGCGATTAAAGGTGCGTTAAGTCGTTCGGTTCGCAATCGCCGACCAAAGTACAATGAAATTGATTGGAACAGAACAATTCGAGCAAATCTTAAGCATTATCAAAAAGAGTACAAATCTATTATTCCACAAAACTTAATCGGTTATGGACGAAAAGGTAAAGCACTTCGAGAAGTGATTTTACTTGTAGATCAAAGTGGTTCGATGGCGAGTTCTGTCGTATATTCGAGTGTGTTTGGTGCAGTGATGGCTTCACTGAAAAGCATCAAAACACAGATGATTGTATTCGATACAGCAGTTGTTGATTTGACGGAACACTTGACGGATCCAGTGGAGTTATTATTTGGAACTCAGTTAGGTGGAGGAACGGATATTAATAAAGCATTAGGTTATACACAAAAGCAAATTCGTACGCCAAATGATACGATTTTGGTGTTAATATCAGATTTGTACGAAGGCGGAAACGAGCGAGAAATGTTGAAAAAGTGTTTGAGTTTGAAGTCTTCGGGTGTTCAGTTTATTGTGTTATTAGCGTTGAGTGATGAAGGTGCACCGATGTTTGATCGTTCGGTCGCTTCAAAATTAGCAACGATGGGAATTCCTTCGTTTGCTTGTTCGCCCGACAAGTTTCCTGACTTGATGGCTGCTGCGATTCAAAAGGAAGATATTAATAGTTGGTTGGGAAAACATGGAATGGTTTGATGCGAATCTTTGGTAATATCTAAGGTTTACGAAACTTTCAAAGTTTCAAAAACCTCGCTTCGACTTAAATAATAATGAACTAAAAATTGTCTATTTTATTACAGAAATTAGTGATTTACTGTTAATAAAAACCTAAAAAATATAATTAAAAGGTCACTTTACTTAAATTAGAGTTATTGCTGAAAATAATTAAATAAGGATTATTTTTTTTCTGAAAATTTTTGTGATTTGAACATTCTTCGCAAAAAGTATTTTACAAAAAACGTCATCGTTTGCCGATTTTTTGAGCTTCCACAAATTTTTTCAAAGAATCACATTATTTTTATACTTACCACAGAATATAATTAGCATCAAAAAAAATTAAAGCTAATTATACTTCAATAATCACATAAATAAGATGAAGAAAATATTTTCAATGTTAGTCATTATGGCGTTGTGTATCAACCTAATGGCTCAAGGAATGAATTTTAGTGAGGATAACTGGGAAACCATTTTAGCGAAAGCGAAAGCAGAAAATAAAATTGTTTTTGTAGATGCTTATGCGGTTTGGTGTGGCCCTTGTAAATGGATGGATGCCAATGTTTTTATAGATGAAAAAGTTGGAGATTTTTATAATGCAAATTTTATCAATGCTAAAATTGATATGGAAAAAGGCGAAGGTCCAGAAATCGCAAAAACCTATAAAATTCAGGTGTATCCGACTTTTTTATTTATCAATGGCGATGGAGAATTAGTGCATAAAGGTACTGGAGGACGACCAGCGGATAAATTTATTGCTTTGGGTGAAGCTGCAAGTGATCCGACGATGCAATTGTTATCGTTAGAACAGCAGTACAATAAAGGAGAACGAAGTGGCGAGTTTATGACTCGTTATGCGGCTGCTTTGCAAGATGGTGGAATGAACGTCGCTAAAGTGTCTGATGAGTATTTAAGTACATTAGATAGCTATGATGACAAAGGTGTGATGACTTTTATCTATGAGACAACTTCACTATCTACTCAAAAAGGTTTTGAAATTATGGCGAATAATTTGGATGCTTATTCCAAAGAGTTTGGTAAAGATAAAGCAGAACAAAAAATAGATTTTGCCTTGAAAAGAGTACATTTCAGCAGCTTAGAAAAAATGGCGGAAATGTATAAAAAGTATTTTCCGAAAGATGCAGAAAGAATGATAGCAAAACATAAAATGGAATATTATATGAATGCTCGTTCTAATGAAGCACCAAAAAAATTCTTTGAAGCAGCAGTCGCATATTATGACAAATACGAAACGGATAATTGGAATGAATTGAACTCGGTCGCTTGGCGTGTTTATGAAATAAGTGATGACGAAACACAATTAAAAAAGGCTTGTGCTTGGGCAGAAAAGTCTGTGAAATTAGATGCAAATGCGTCGAATATGGATACAATGGCTGCGGTTTGTTTTAAAATGGGCAAAAAGCGTAAAGCTAAAAAATGGGCAAAAAAAGCAATTGCTGTTGCTAAAGAAAATAATGAAGATGCTTCTGCTACTAAAGAATTGTTGAAGCAAATTGAAGCACTTTAAGTATTGATAATGAGTTGATTATAAAAAGAGTAGGCGTTTTTTGATGTCTACTCTTTTTAGGTTTTGACAAAATCTTATTTGCTAAATAATTTTTAGCCACGAATGCACGAATTTTTAACCAATAGAATTAATAATATTTATTCGTGTATTTGTGGTAAAGATTGTCAAGAGTTACTTTTCTAATAATGCAAGTAATCGTTTTTCAAATAGAGTTAATTCATTTTCGAGTTGTTGTAAGGCTTTCGCCAATGTAGATTGAGGCAATTTGAACTTAGGTTCGGTAGTTTCGAGTTTTTCAATATTATTTTCATAATCAGAAAATTCTATAAAGCCATCAATCAAACGAACGAAAACCCACGGATGACCAATCCAAAACATTTTCCATTCTTTAGTTATTTTTTCTAATTCATTTGTCCATTCTTCAATAATATTTAAGTCGCTACAACATTGTGGTTCGAGTACAATTTGATTATCAATTTTGATGACAATTCCACCATACAAAGCATAGAAAATATCTTCTTCACTGTTTTTATCTCCAATTGATTCTAACTCTTTTAAGTGATTTTTCAAAATGATTTTCAAGGCCTCATCCGTACAATTCTGGATATTTACAAAAAAGCTATTTTCCCGAATAACTGGAAGTTGTTCGAGGATTTTCCATTCCGATTTTGAAAAAGAATAAGGAGCGATTTCTATAACATTCGTGAATTGTATCATTTTGATTATTTTTGCGGTTAAATAAAAATAAAGTTACAGACAAATACATTAAATGGCAACAATCGGAACAGATATAAACGAAGCTGTAAGGTTATTAAATCAAGGAAATGTTGTGGCAATTCCAACCGAAACCGTTTACGGTTTGGCAGCAAATGCGTTGAATGAAGAAGCGGTGAAATTGATTTTTTCAACGAAAGAACGTCCGATGACAAATCCGTTGATTATTCATTTACCAAGTTTGGAAGCTGCAAAAATGTATGTTCAAGAATTACCAATTTTAGCAAAGAAGTTGGCGGAAGTTTTTTGTCCTGGATCGTTGACGATGGTTTTACCGAAAAAGGAAATCGTTCCTGATACAGTTACCGCAGGTTTGCCGAATGTAGCGATTCGGATTCCGAACCATGATTTGACGTTAGAATTGTTAAGGAGGATTGATTTTCCATTAGCTGCACCGAGTGCAAATCCTTTTGGCTACATTAGCCCAACGACTGCACAACACGTTGCGAATCAATTAGGCGAAAAAATTCCATATATTTTAGATGGTGGTTTGTGTCAAAAAGGTTTGGAATCTACGATTGTGAGTTTTCAAGAGGAAAAAGTTGTCGTGTACCGTTTGGGTGCGATTTCATTGGAAGACTTGGCGGAAGTAGTTGGTGAAGAAAATTTGATTTTGGATAATTTGAAATTAGAAAAACCATTGAGTCCAGGTATGTTGCCATATCATTATTCGCCTCATACTTCTCTGTATTTGACGGATAATTTGGAAAATGATATTTTAAATTATAATACGGATAAAATTGGTATTATTACGCTAAGTAAAGTATTAGAAAATGTGCCGAGAGAACATCAAATACAATTGAGTGAAACTGATAATCTTAGAATCGCTGGACATTTGTTATATAATGCAATGCACGAGTTAGATGCTTTGGATTTAGATGCAATTTTTGTGGAAAAAATGCCTGATAAAGGTATTGGAAAAACGATGAATGATAGACTAAAAAGAGCTGCTTATAAACGGCAATAAGCAATTTTTATAAAGGATATAAACATATTTCAATTATCACTATTCTGCAATTGTTATCAAATAATTCACAACGTTATAGTAAAAAACGTATCTTAGTGTCTATTTTACACTTAAAATATTAAAAAATACTTATATAAAGAGTATTGTTAAGAATGGTGAAATTATCGAATCGCTGTATTTGTAAGGATTAGATAAACCATTTATATAAAAAGAAAAGAGATTAGTATATGGCTAAGCGAATGAATAAAACCAAAATCGTAGCAACCGTTGGACCAGCCTCAAGGTCTTATGACAACTTATTAAAATTAGCGAAAGCAGGCGTAAATGTCTTTCGTTTGAATTTCTCGCACAGTTCTCACGAAGAACATTTAGAGGTAATGAAGAGTATTTCTAAAATCAATAAAACTTATGGTGCTCATGTAAGTATTTTGTGTGACTTACAAGGACCGAAGTTGAGAGTAGGAATCATGAAAAATGGTGGTGTTGAAATCAAGAACGGTAGTACAATTCTTTTTACGAATAAAGAAAAAGTAGAAGGAACAGCGAAAAAAGTCTATATGGCTTATGAATATTTTGCTAATGATGTAAAACCAGGAGAAAGAGTATTGATAGATGATGGAAAGCTGGTATTAGAAGTAGCAGAAACGAATGGAACGGACGAAGTAAAGCTTAAAGTTATTCATGGTGGAATCTTAAAATCTCGTAAAGGTGTCAATTTACCGAATACAAAAATATCTTTGCCTTCTTTGACTCCTAAAGATGAAAAAGATTTGGATTTTGTATTGACTCGTCCAGAGGTTGATTGGATTGCATTGTCGTTTGTACGTTATGCAGAAGATATGATTGATTTGAGAAAACGTATACAAGCTCGAGGTCATTCTGCTAAAATGATTGCAAAAATCGAAAAACCAGAAGCATTAGAAAATATAAGTGAAATCATTGATGCAACGGATGCTGTAATGGTTGCCAGAGGAGATTTAGGAGTTGAAGTACCAATGGAACGTTTGCCGTTGACGCAAAAATTTATTGTAGCAGAATGCGTAAAACGTGCAACACCAGTTATTGTAGCAACTCACATGATGGAAAGTATGATTGAAAACCCAAGTCCAACTCGTGCAGAGATTACAGATGTTGCAAATGCTGTAATTGATGGTGCTGATGCTGTGATGTTGAGTGGAGAAACTTCAGTCGGTGCGTTTCCTGTTACGACAGTAGAGAAGATGTCTCTAATCATCAAAGAAGCTGAAAAACATGAAGATGTACATTATAAAGGTTTAATTCCATCGCAAGATTCAGGAACATATTTGGCAGACGCAATTTGTTATAACACCTGTAAAATCGCTGGTGAAGTCGGTGCTTCGGGGATTATTGCGATGACCGCTTCTGGGTATACAGGATTCAAGATTGCGAGTAATCGCCCGAATTGTCCAATTTATGTGTTTTCACACAACCATCATATTTTATCTCAATTAAACTTAGTTTGGGGTGTTCGTGCGTTTTATTATGACGATGAAAGTGCAACAACAGATGAAACGATTGCTGATGTTCAAAATGAATTAAAAAAACGTGATTTAATCAATCCAGGAGATATTGTGATTAATACAGGAAGTATGCCTGTACATTATCATTTGAGAACGAATATGTTGAAAATTTCGACGATTAAGTAAGAAATTGTTCGATTGTTTGACAAATATACTTTCGACACATTTTTAATATAAAAGCCATGTTTTCGATACCTGAAAACATGGCTTTTTGTATATTTTATGTTTTTTCTAATTAAAACGGAACTGTTCCTAAAGGCATATTTTCATCAAAATTTCCTCTAATAACAGGTGTTTGACTGTTGTTTGTAAATGCTCGAACATTGGCATGAACATAGTCGTAAACTTCCTTTACCGTAATGATTTCATCATCATTGGTATTTGCATTTCCTTTCAAACCATTGATTAGATAATGACTAAAAACACCTTGACGTAAACCATTACTTTCGATAGAGGTTTCTTCTGCTTTTGATGACAACAACAGTAAAGTTCCACCTCGACTATTATTAAAAGCACTGTATAAAGAATTTAATGTCATTTCAAAACCTGCTCCTTTGGTTGTAAAACTACCAGAATGACAAGCATCGGCAATTACAACCTTGGATTTTGCTTGACTACTTTCTAAGATATTCAAAATTTCGGAGTGTTTTACTACCTGATCTCGACCGTCATAATCAGAAGGTAAAAATGAACCATTGATACCATGACCTGAAAAGAAAAATAAAACAATATCTTTTTTTCCAGCTTGTTTTGCAACCGAAGTCAATCCTTTTAGTATACCATCTTTATCAGCATCTTCATCAATCAAAATTTTGATTTGATTATCAGGCAAAGCACCTCCAGCAGGACTTTTGAAGAAAGAGTGTAATCTGAAAGCATCATCATCCGTATATTTTAAGCTTCTCATAGTTGTATAACGAGATACACCAATTAATACGACCCAGATTTTGCTTTGTTCGTCAGTGTTTGATTCTTCATACGCCAAATCGTAATAGACTTCCATATCTGAAGAAGCTTCTTTGGTTTGGTAAATACCGTTTTTCCAGTTTCCTTCCACCATTTCTCCATTGTTAAAGTACATTGTACCATAACCATCAAAAGTATGATTCTTCCATTCTCCAATATAAATGTCACCATCAGAATAGTAACAAACCCCAAAACCATTGGCTAAACCATTATTAAAACTACCATTGTAGCGAGTGAAGTCATCATAAACATAAGTTCCTTCACCACTGACACAATCTCCATCTAAACAGCCGATTTGTTCATTCTTATTTTCGCCCAATAAACGATTATTGTCCCAAGCACCACTAATAATTTTACCTTCTTTTGTATAAAGAATACCATTACTATTTTTTTTATCTTCTTTCCAAAGTCCGATATATTTTTGTCCATCAGGATAATAACAGACAACTTGATTTATAGGATGTCCATTTTCAAATTGGCTATAAAGTTTTCGGCCATCTTTATACAAATATGTACCGATACCATTTAAGCAGTTTCCATTGATACAACCAACTTGAGCTTGTGGCGTTTTTAGTGCATTATCTTTCCAAATCCCTGCTTGTGTGACTTTTCCGTTGATATACATACGACCTTCTCCATTACGAGCATCGTTTTTCCACGAACCTACATACTTGATAGTTGTGCTGTAATAATAAACTCCTTGACCACTTTTTTTACCATTTTTAAACTCTCCTAAGTATTGGTTATTATTATGTGTTTGTTGTATTCCAAAGCCATTTTGGCAATTTCCTGATAAGCAATTGTTGGCTTGTAGATTGTTTGTTATCAGAAAAAATACAATTATGTAAAATGCATTTCTCATAGTGTTTGCGTGTTTTTTCTTTTTTCCTTTTGGTTTAGTAATTTCTTTTATTTATCACTCCTAATGGCATGTGAATATCGAAATCCCCATGAATAACAGGTGTTTGTTTTCCACTTGTTACAAACTTTACATTACTATAAATATATTGGTGTAGCTCACTTACAGTAATAATATTATCATTGTTCTGATTTGCTTTTCCTTTTAGTCCTTTTAACAAAAAATGACTGTATAGTCCTTGTTTCAATCCTTGACTTTCTACTGATATTTCGTCCGCTTTAGATGACAATAACAATACTGTTCCTCCATTACTTTTTCTAAAAGCATTGTAGTAAGTTTTAATTAAACTGGAAGGGTTTGCATTTTTTGTATCTAAACTTCCGGCATGACAAGCATCTGCAATCACTACTTTTGATTTTGCTTTACTTCCCTTTAGAATTTGTACTAATTCACTGTGATTGATTAGAATATCGCTTCCTCGACGATAATCGTGTGGTACAAACGAACCAACAAAACCATGACCCGAAAAATAAAATAGAATTAAATCATCCTCACCAGCTTTTCTTGCCATAAGCTGTAATTCTTTTAGAATACGAACTTGTGTTGCCTCCTCATCTATAAGTGTTCTAATTTGTTCATCAGGTAATGCACCTCCAGCAGTGCTTTGAAAAAATGCGTTCAATTTAAAAGCATCATCATCTGTATATTTTAAATTGTTTAATTGTTGATATTCTGAAACTCCAACCAATAAAACCCAAATTTTTCCTTGTTTTTGGCTTTCAGTGAAATCATAAGCAGTTGCCATTTCCTCATCTAAAATACTTTCAAAGAAACCATTTTTCCAATTTCCTTTGACAACCGAACCATCATTATGATACATTGTACCCAAACCATGATAACGTTGATTAAGCCATTCTCCTATATAAATATCTCCATTCGGATAATGACGAACGCCAAAACCATCTGCTTTTTCAGTAAAAAAATAACCATCATATAATCCATAATCATCGAATTTCATTATACCTTTTCCATTCACACAGTTACCACTAATACAACCTTTTCGATCTGCATGAGGCGTTTCTACCGTAAATTCATCCGCTTTCCAGATGCCTTTTTGAGTAGTACCATTTTTAGAATAATAAATGCCTGAATTTTGTCGCATTTGATTTTCCCAATAACCAATATATTTACTGCCATCAGGATAATAGCATATTCCAAAATCTTTGATAATACCACTTTCAAATGCACCATAAATTTTTCTTCCATCTTGAAACAAATAAATTCCATATCCATTCATACAATCGCCAGTCAAACATCCGTTTTGTACATATGACATTTTAGGTAGATTATTATTTTCCCATATTCCAGACTTTACTAATCGCTTATTTTTATAAATTCTACCTTCTCCGTGACGAAGATTCGATTTCCAGCTTCCAACGTATTTTGTCCCATTTGTATAGAACATAACACCTTGTCCATGACGCTTTCCATTTTGAAATTCACCTAAAAATTTATTACCATTATTATATTGTTGAATGCTATAGCCATTTTGGCAATCTCCTGAAATACAGTCTTGTGCATAACTGTGAAAAACTGTAATGACAAATAATAACAAAAGGGTAGTGTGTTTCATAATTCTTTAATGTTATAAAAACTTTTCCTTTTTATATTTTAAGGTTGTTAGGATTTAGTGATTAACCTTTAAAAAATAAAAATTTTAAATTTAGCTTATTGAATAATTGATTGATTGATAACTATATAAAAGCATAGAAAATGCCAACGGGTTAGAAGGATAACTAATAGTACGTGATTCTTATTACATCTTGATGTTAGTTTGTTGATTATCAGTTTTTTATAAATTTAATATTTAATCAATGACTTTAATTGAGATGTCACAAAGGATAATATTTTTGTCCCAAAAAAGGAAATTGTTTCAAAAATGAACTCTGTTTCAATTTAAAACTATCTCTTGAAATGGTGATTTGATTTATTTATCGTTATTTCTTTATACATAAACGTAGATATATTTGTCAGTATGAGTGTTTATAATGAAAAATATAATGGTATAATATGAAGTTTTTAGCAATTTGCTTCTTAATTCTCACTATTAGGTTGTTTTCATCTTGTAATGATAACAATTTTGAAGCACCTTATCGTAGATAGTATCTGTTTCATTTGGAGTCAATTGATGCGTCAATAGGTCGAAATCTCTTTTTGGGAAATAATCCACTTTATTTATTAGATAGTTTTCAATTGTATTGAAATCAAGTAGATACATTTATAGAATATTCTTACTTTGTTTCAGCCAAAAATACATTTTTTGTTATATCCTGTAAAAATAACTCCGGTTTTAGGTCACAATAGATGATGATTAAATTATAGATAGGTTCTATTTTAAAATACCAAATTCAGGTTTGAATATACTGACTTTTGAGTTCAATAGAATCACAACTGATTGTGATTTTTGATTTATTGGTTTTACAATTTACAAGATTTTGTTGTTCAACTAATCTTTAACAACTTTACACTTATTATTTTATATGATTAACCTAACCTGACAAAGCCAGTATCATAGTTACGAGTTTGACTAATTGATCACCGAGATTTTGGGGCAGGCACCAGATTGATACTTTTCAAAAAATCATTAAATAAAATTCCAATTTTATACTTTTCAAAACTTGTCGTTAGTTCCCCAAGATTTCGGGACTGGCTGTCAAATCCGCAACTCGTAACCCGCAACAACGAATTTCAGAACTTAGAAACTAAAAATAAACACCTCAATTATCAATTAAACAGTTTCTATTTTTTTTATTAAAAATAATTTTTCCAATTTTATAATTGTCAAAACTAAGTTTTGATAAAGGTGATTAGTGTAATATTAAGCATAAGTGAAACCTTACTTGTACTAAATAAATACTCATTATAAATCATATATTTGATGGATGATTTAATTCAAATAAATGAAAAAATATGAAATTAGACGACACGTTTTTAGTATTACTTACGTTAAGCGAATGATTTTCAGATTAATTGATTTTGTCAATTTAATGTCATCTATTGTTAATAATAGAATGTTTTTATACTTAAAAACTATAATTCAGACAAAATTTAATTTTAAATAGTCGAAAATTTCCAAATTTCAATAAATTTTCTTCAAATTATTAAAAATTAAAAGTGATTTTATTTTACAAAAAGCAAATTGTTTCGGTACTGAATGTTAAGATTAAAACTAAAAAACAATTTGGCTTATAAATATATATTGAGTAGTTTTGTTACTCAATTAAGATTATGATAGAGACATTAATTTCATCGAAAACCAGAATAAAGGTACTACTCAAGTTCTTTTTGAACAGTACAACAACTTCTTATCTGAGAGGATTAGAAGGTGAGTTTGGTGACTCAACAAATTCAATTCGAGTAGAATTGAATAAGTTTGAGGAAGCAGGTCTATTGTCGTCATTCAATAAAGGAAACAAGAAACTTTTCCAAGCTAATACAGAACATCCCTTATACAACGAAATTCATAGTATTATACTAAAGTATGTCGGAATTGATAGAATTATCACAAATGTTGCAAAGCGTTTGGGTGATCTTAAGAAGGTATATTTAGTTGGAAAATTTGCGAGAGGTTTAGATAGTAATATTATTGATTTGATTTTTGTTGGCGATGTTGACAGAGATTATTTAGTGAAGCTAATCACGAAGGTAGAGGCATTAATTAGTCGGAAGGTTCGATATTTAGTTTACAGTAAAGTAGAATTTGAGAGTTTAAGCGAAGGGGATTTTGAAACGGAGCCTTTATTACTTTGGAAAAACGATTAAAATGAGTTTGTATCACTCATTAGAGCAAAAAACAGCAAAGATTGCTGTGATAGGTTTAGGTTATGTAGGACTTCCTTTGGCGTTAGAGTTTGCCAAACATTATGAAGTTATAGGATTTGATATTGATGTGAATCGAATTGAGATGATGAAAACGGATAAAGATCCGTCAAATGAATTATCATCAAATGATTTTGAAAATAGAAACATAAATTTTACGGCAAACGCAAAAGATTTAAAAGTAGCAAATCTATTTGTAGTTACTGTTCCTACACCAGTTGATGATTATAAAGTGCCAGATTTATCAGCGGTAATAGCAGCTACAAGAAGTGTTGCATTTGCCTTAAAAAAAGGCGATTATGTCGTTTACGAATCTACAGTTTATCCAGGTTGTACAGAAGAAGATTGTTTACCAGTTTTGGAAATGATTTCGGGACTGAAATTGGGTGATTTTAAGATAGGATACTCCCCTGAGAGAATCAATCCAGGAGATAAAAGTCGTACAATTGATAGTATTCCGAAATTAGTTGCAGCTTCAGATGAGTTCGCTTTGGAAGAATTATATAAAGTATATAGTAAAATTATCAAAGCAGGAGTTCATAAAACGTCATCTATCAAAGTAGCAGAGGCTGCGAAAGTAATTGAAAATACTCAAAGAGATTTAAATATCTCGTTTATGAATGAGTTGGCGATTATTTTTGATAGAATGAATATTGACACACAGGAAGTAATCAAAGCTGCTTCAACAAAATGGAATTTTTTAAAATTTTATCCAGGGTTAGTTGGAGGTCATTGTATTGGTGTCGATCCATACTATTTGATGCACAAAGCAAAAGAGTTAGGTTATGATCCACAAGTAATATTAAGTGGAAGACGTATAAATGATAGAATGCCTTCTTTTGTTGCGACAAAACTTGTTAAACTTCTAATTAAAGCAGGAAAAACACCACAAAACTCTAAGGTATTAGTTAAAGGAGTAACCTTCAAAGAAAATATTTCTGATATTAGAAATTCTAAAATTTTTAATTTAATTGAAGAGTTACAACAGTTTGAAATTCAGGTAGATGTACTTGACAATCATGTTTCAAAAGAAGCTGTTTGGAATCAATATAAGGTTGAATTAAAAGATGAAATATCTAATGATTATGATGCAGTCGTAGTTGCGGTCGCTCATCAAGAATATCGTACTCTTTCTATGGATTATTTCCGGTCGATAATGACAAATCACCCTGTATTAATGGATCTGAAAGCGATGTATGAACAACCAAAAAATGACATTACATATTGGAGATTGTAAAGTATAGTTTATATGTTTGCGATTCTTTTTAGCATCATGTTATATATTCAAAATAGTAGAAATACATATATAAAATATGGCAAATGTACAAACTTCAATAAATCAGTTACATGAAAGTGAGCCTCAATGGTTTGCTATTTATTCTGCTTTTAAGAAAGAAAAGTATGCTAAAAAGTTGTTAGAAAAAAAAGGTATAGAAACTTATTTGCCGCTCCAAAAGGTGGTACGGAAGTATAAGAGTAAGGTTAAAAAACTTGAAATTCCTTTGATTAATTGTTACATATTTGTTCGTATTACAAAGCAAGATTATGTCAAAGTTTTAGAAACAGATTATATATCTCGATTTGTAAAAATAGGTAAAGACTTATTTGCGATACCTGGTGAAGAAATCGAAGTAATGCAACGAATTTTAAGAGAAGATGTAGAGATTGAGATAGAACAAAATAGGTTTTATCAAGGCGATGAAGTAAAAATTACTCAAGGAAATTTAATGGGTTTAACAGGGAAGTTAGTTGAGTTCCATGGCAAAGAGAAGGTTGTTGTAAAATTAAATACAATTGGTTATTCTATACAAATGGAAATGGATAAAGGTCTTTTGAAAAAGACATAATAAAAAAGATTAAAAATATTTTTAATCGCTAAGTAATTGAAAATCAAAAGTTATGTCCATTCAGGGCAAACGCTGTTTTCAATGTTTTTCATTGAAAACAACTTTATTTAAAAAATTATACTCTAAGTTAAATGCGACTTATTGATGGCGAAGCCATTTAATTTTTTAATATAAACGTTAGAATAAAGTTTGTTATATAATAGACAATCTCAAAAATTCTTGTTTATGAATATTCCGATGGTAGATTTACAAACGCAGTATCAAAATATCAAAAGTAAAGTTGATGCAGCAATTATAGAATGTGTGAGTTCTACATGGTTTATTGGCGGGCCAAATGTTCAATCTTTTAAAGAAAACTTAGCGAAATATTTGAATGTAAAACATGTCGTTCCTTGTGCAAATGGGACGGATGCTTTACAAATCGCTATGATGGCTTTAGGCTTGAAACCAGGTGATGAAGTGATTCTCCCTGCATTTACTTATGTCGCAACAGCCGAAGTGATTGCTCTTTTGGGATTGACACCAGTGATGATTGATGTTGAAAAAGATACATTCAATATCAAAATAGATGAGATTGAAGCAGCGATTACTCCAAAAACAAAGGCAATTGTCCCAGTCCATTTATTTGGACAAATTGCGGATATGGAGCGAATTATGGCAATTGCAGAAAAGCATAATTTGTATGTAATTGAAGATAATGCTCAAGCGATTGGTGCTGATTATGTTTTCTCTGACGGAACAGTTCAAAAAGCAGGAACAATCGGACATATCGGAGCTACCTCATTTTATCCTTCCAAAAACCTGGGTTGTTATGGTGATGGAGGAGCAATTTTTACAAATGATGATAAACTCGGTGAACAACTACAACGCATTGCAAATCATGGACAAACGAAACGTTATTATCATGGATTTGTAGGTGTAAACTCTCGCCTCGATGCTATTCAAGCAGTTGTTTTGAATATTAAGTTACCATTGTTAGATGGTTATTGTGAGCGTAGAAATAATGCTGCCGATTATTATGATTCGGCTTTCGCCAAAATAGATGGTTTGATTACACCGAAACGTGCGAAAAACTCAACACACGTTTTTCATCAATATACACTACAAGTTACTAATGGTAAGCGTGATAAATTAGGTGAATACTTAAAGGCAAAAGGTATTTCAAATATGATTTATTATCCTGTTCCTTTATATAAACAAGAAGCCTATAATCATTATTATTCAGAAGGTTTTGAGTTGCCGAATACAGAACAACTTTGTGATACCGTTTTGTCGTTACCAATGCACTCTGAATTTACAGAAGAACAATTGAAATATATTACAGATACTGTAATAAGCTTCTTTAGAGACTAATATCTTTTTTAACCATAAAATCATAATTTGCAATGGGATTATTCAATAAGTTAGTCGGCAATGCTGACGAAGTTGCTCCAGAAAAATTAGATGAAAAGTACGGACATTTATTAATTGACGGAGAAAATATTGAATTAGGATTTAAGATGTTTCGGGATGTCTTTATGTTTACCAGTAAGCGATTAATTCTGATTGATGTTCAAGGTGTTACAGGCTCGAAGATTGAATTTTTATCATTACCATATAAAAATATTTCACGATTTTCTTTAGAAACAGCTGGTACTTTTGATTTGGATGCAGAATTGAAAATTTGGATTTCGAGTGAAAATTTACCAACTGTAAGTAAAAAGTTTAATAAAAAAATTGACGTGTACGAAGTACATAAGTATTTGGCAGGTAAAGTCATGTAAATTATAATGACAAATTTTTTTGTACACAACTCTTCGGTAATTGATAAAGGTGCACTTATCGGAAATCATACTAAAATTTGGCATTTCTGTCACGTTTTTGCGAAAGCAATTATTGGCAAAAACTGTATTTTAGGACAAAATGTGATGATTGCAAATAATGTTGTTTTGGGCAATAATGTGAAAGTTCAAAATAACGTGTCAATTTATGAAGGCGTGATTTGTAAAGATGATGTTTTTCTTGGTCCTTCGATGGTTTTTACCAATGTCATTAATCCTCGTAGTGCAGTAAATCGAAAGCAAGAATTTAGAAAAACAATTGTCGGAAAAGGAGCGACAATTGGAGCAAATGCCACTATTATTTGTGGAAATAATATTGGAAAATATGCTTTAATTGGAGCCGGTTCTGTAATTACAAAAACGGTTCAACCTTATGCTTTAATGGTTGGAAACCCTGCTAAACAAATTGGCTGGGTAAGTGAAAATGGTCAGCGATTAGAATTTGACGAAAGCAAAAAAGCAATCTGTAAAGCAACAAATGAAGTTTACCAATTAAAAAATAATTCGGTAAGCAAATTATAAGAAAATACATAGGGTAAAACACAATCATACACTTACTTTTTCTCCCGAGAAATCGGGAGAAGGGTTTTTACTTTCTTAATATTGAAAACAATTAATTTTGCAGTTATTGGATATGGAAGAATTGGTAAACGTCATGCTACGATTATCAATGGTTATGATAATGCAAAATTAGTTGCTGTTTGCGATGTGAATTTTGAAAAAAAAGTCACTATAAATGTTCCTTTTTTTGAAAGTATTAATTCACTTTTAGCAGCAGATTTAGGAATTGATGTTGTTTGCATCTGTACACCAAATGGTTTACATGCCGAACATGCTTTAAAATGTTTAGAAGCACGAAAAAATGTGGTTATTGAAAAACCAATGTCACTGAAGAGAGCAGATTGTGAAGCGATTATTTTTAAGTCGTTACAAGTGTCTAAACAAGTATTTTGCGTTATGCAAAACCGTTATTCGCCACCAGCTCAATGGTTGCATAAAGTGCTGAATGATAATTTATTAGGCAATATTTATATGGTTCAGGTTAATTGTTTTTGGAATAGAGATGAACGATATTATACGGCTGATACTTGGCATGGTTCAAAAGATTTAGATGGCGGGACATTGTTTACGCAATTTTCGCATTTTATTGATATGATGTATTGGTTGTTTGGAGATATTACAAATATTCAAGCAGCGTTTCAAAATTTTTCTCATGGAGAAATGATTGATTTTGAAGATACTGGTTTAGTACATTTTGATTTTGTAAATGGTGGAAAAGGTTGTCTAAATTATTCAACATCTGTTTTTAATCAAAATTTTGAAAGTACATTAACGATAGTAGGAGAGAAGGGAACAGTGAAAGTCGGTGGACAATACATGGAAAAAGTAGAATATTGTCATATTGAAAATTATGAAATGCCAATTTTGCCACCTTCGAATCCACCAAATGATTATGGTGCATATAAAGGTTCTGCCGCAAATCATCATTATATTATTGAGAATGTAGTTGATGTATTAAACGGAAAAACAACAATTACGACAAATGCTTTGGAAGGTATGAAAGTCGTAGATATAATAGAGAGAATTTATTTAAATAAATAAACTTGCGAGTATTAATAACAGGTGCAGCAGGATTTATCGGTTCACATTTGTGTGATAAATTTATCAATGAAGCGTATCAAGTTGTCGGAATGGATAACTTGATAACGGGGAAATTAGAAAATATTGAGCATTTGTTTTCGCATAAGAATTTTGAATTTTATCATCATGATGTTTCAAAATTCGTCCATGTTTCAGGAGAGTTAGACTATATTCTACATTTTGCTTCTCCTGCAAGTCCTGATGATTATTTGAAAATGCCAATTCAAACCTTAAAAGTTGGTTCTTTAGGAACTCACAATTTGTTAGGATTGGCGAAAGCCAAACAAGCAAGAATCTTAGTGGCTTCAACATCAGAAGTATATGGTGATCCTTTAGTACATCCGCAATCAGAAGAATACTGGGGAAATGTAAATCCTGTTGGGCCAAGAGGAGTTTATGATGAAGCAAAACGCTTTCAAGAAGCGATTACAATGGCTTATCATAATGTGCATGGTTTAGAAACTCGAATTGTTCGGATATTTAATACTTATGGTTCAAGAATGCGAATAGATGACGGTCGGGCTTTACCTAATTTTTTTGTACAAGCGATTACAGGAAAAAACATAACAATATATGGTGATGGCTCACAAACTCGCTCATTTATATATATAGATGATATGGTTGAAGGAATCTATAAATTGTTACTAAGTGATTATTATTTACCAATGAATATTGGTAACCCCGAGGAGATTTCAATTTTAGGTTTAGCAAAAGAAATATTAAGTGTTGTAAAAGATTCAAAATCGAAATTAGTTTACGAAAAATTACCGATTGACGATCCTAAAGTACGACAACCTGATACGACTAAAGCGAAGAATAATTTAAATTGGATACCTAAGATTAGTAGAAAGGAAGGTTTACAAAGAACTTATATGTACTTTAAAAAGGTACTTGATTAAATATCAACTATAAATTAGAATAATTCATAGTTCATAATATAAAAATATGGGACAAGAAAATATCCACCCGATTTTTGATCGATTATTACAAACTGAAACAAAAGAGAAACAACTCAATCAAAGAGGAAAAGTAATTTGGTTAATTGGTCTGTCAGGTTCAGGAAAAAGCACTATCGCACAACATTTGGAAGCCAAGTTATATGATGAAGGTTTTCTGACACAAGTGCTTGATGGTGATAATATCCGTAGTGGCTTAAATAAAAATTTAACGTTTTCGGCGGATGATCGTTTAGAGAATATTCGTCGTATATCGGAAGTAGCAAAATTATTTGCCAATTGTGGTGTCGTGACCTTAGCGTCATTTATTACACCGACTGAAGCTATTAGAGCAATGGCTAAAGAGATTATTGGAGAAGACAAATATATTGAGGTTTTTGTGAGTACTTCATTAGAAGCTTGTGAAAATCGAGATGTAAAAGGGCTTTATGACAAAGCTCGACAAGGGATTATCAAAAATTTTACAGGAATTGATTCGGTATTTGAAACACCCCAAAATCCTGCGATTATAATTCCAACTGAAGGATTAACGATAGAAGAATCCGTACAGAAACTTTATGATTTTATCATCGAAAAAATTAGTTATTAAAATGAATTATCATTTATCACATCTAAGAGAATTAGAAGCTGAATCTATTTTCGTTTTGCGTGAAGTAGCAGCTCAGTTTGAAAATCCTGTGTTGATGTTTTCGGGCGGGAAAGACTCAATTTTAATGTCTTACCTGGCTTACAAAGCATTTTATCCAGCAAAAGCACCGTTTCCATTATTACACGTAGATACAGGACATAATTTTGCTGAAACAATTGAATTTCGGGATGCTTGGGTAGAGCGTTTAGGTTTGAAATTGGTAGTTGGTTCTGTTCAAGAAGCAATTGATAAAGGAGAATTAAAAGAGGAAAAAGGAATTAATGCAAGTCGTAATGGATTACAAGCTCCTGTTTTGTTGAAATCTTTAGAGGATGGAAAATACGATGCTGCTTTAGGTGGTGCAAGACGTGATGAAGAAAAAGCTCGTGCAAAAGAGCGTTTTTTCTCTTTCCGTGATGAGTTCGGTCAGTGGGATCCAAAAAATCAGCGTCCAGAATTATGGAACTTATTTAATGGTAAAAAACACTTTGGCGAACACTTCCGTATTTTTCCTATTTCTAATTGGACGGAGTTAGATGTTTGGCAATATTTGGCTTTAGAAAATGTGCCTTTACCGAATTTATACTTTGCTCACAAACGTAGAGTATTTGAACGTGATGGTGTTTTATTAGCAGATACGCCTTTTATCCAAAGAAAACCAGGAGAAGAACTTAAAGAAATGATGGTTCGTTGTCGTACGATTGGTGATATGACTTGTACGGGTGTTTGGGAGTCAGAAGCTGATAATTTAGATAAAATCATCGAAGAAGTTTCTGTAGCTCGTAAAACAGAGCGTGGCGGACGTACAGATGATAAACGTTCTGAAACATCAATGGAAGATCGTAAGAAAAAAGGATACTTCTAAACAGTTGGCAGTGAGTAGTTTGCAAATTGCAAACAAAACGAATTAACTTTTTATTAAAAAAATAACTTTATATATAAAATGAGCGGAACAACAGAATTATTACGCTTTACTACAGCAGGAAGTGTAGATGACGGAAAAAGTACGCTAATTGGTCGTTTGTTATATGATTCTAAATCAATATTTGAAGACCAATACGATACAATTAAGGCAACGAGTGAACGTCGTGGTGAAGAAGGTGTAAACTTAGCACTTTTGACAGATGGTTTGAAATCAGAACGTGAGCAAGGTATCACTATTGATGTTGCTTATCGTTATTTTGCGACTCCAAAGCGTAAGTTTATTATTGCTGATACACCAGGTCATATTCAATATACTCGTAATATGGTAACGGGTGCATCAACTGCAAATGTTGCTTTGATTTTGATTGACGCACGTCATGGTGTTGTAGAACAAACTCGTCGTCACGCAATTATCGCTTCTTTATTACAAATTCCTCATTTGGTAGTTTGTATTAATAAGATGGATTTAGTTGATTTTTCGGAAGATGCTTATAATAAAATTCAAGATGATTTTGAAAAATTTGCTTCTCGTTTAGATGTAAAAGATGTTTCTTTTATTCCAATTTCAGCTTTATTAGGTGACAATGTTGTAGATCGTTCTGAACATACACCTTGGTATGAAGGTCAAACTTTGATGCATTATTTAGAGAATGTACATATCGCATCTGATCATAACTTTATTGATACTCGTTTCCCTGTACAGTTTGTGATTCGTCCTTACACAGATGAATTCCATGATTATAGAGGTTATGCAGGTCGTGTAGCTGGAGGTGTTATGAAGAAAGGTGATAAAGTAATGTTATTACCTTCAGGTTTTACTACAAAAATTGCGAAAATTGATACTTCTGACGGTGAATTAGAAGAAGCATTTCCACCACAATCGGTTACTATTTTATTAGAGGACGATTTAGATTTATCTCGTGGAGATATGATTGTTCGTGAAAATAATAAGCCCGAAGTTACTCAGGATATTGAAGTAATGGTGTGTTGGTTTGTTGATAAACCGATTCAGTTACGTGGAAAATATACTATCATGCATACAACTCAAGAAGCGAGATGTATCGTAAAAGATATTCGTTACAAATTAAATATTAACACTTTAAGTCGTGATGAAGAAGACAAAACTATCGGTATTAATGATATCGCTCGTGTTGTACTTCGCACTACAAAACCACTTTTCGTTGATGCTTATCGCAAAAATAGAACAACTGGTTCTATTATTTTGATTGATGAGCAAACTAATGAAACGGTTGGTGTTGGTATGGTAATTTAACTGTTATATTGCTAAATTGTTATGCTGTTGAGTTGTTAGTAAACAAATTAACAGTATAACAATTCAATAGTTTTTGAAATGGCTTTTGATAAAAAAATATTAGTAACAGGAGGAGCAGGTTTTATTGGTTCTCATGTTGTTCGATTGTTTGTACAGAAATATCCTAACTATCAGATTGTTAATTTGGATAAATTGACTTACGCAGGTAATCTGGAAAATATAAAGGATATTGATCAAGCTCCAAATTATACCTTTGAAAAAGGGGATATTATTGATTTAGAATTTATCAGAAGCTTATTCAATAAGTATCAATTTGATGCAGTTATTCATCTGGCTGCAGAATCTCATGTTGATCGTTCGATTAGTGATCCTTTAGTATTTGTTACAACTAATGTAATAGGAACTGGAACACTTTTACAGGTAGCTAAGGAAAATTGGCATAATGATTATAAAGGAAAGTTGTTTTATCATGTTTCAACAGACGAGGTTTATGGTTCGCTGAAAAATGACGGAACATTCTTTTTAGAAACAACGGCTTATGATCCTCGAAGTCCATATTCTGCTTCGAAGGCAAGTTCAGATCATTTGGTTAGAGCGTTTCATCATACTTATAAGATGCCAATTGTTTTGTCAAATTGTTCTAATAATTATGGTTCTTATCAATTTCCTGAGAAGTTAATTCCATTATTTATTAATAATATTGTAAATCGCAAACCGCTTCCAGTTTATGGTGAAGGTATAAATGTGAGAGATTGGCTTTGGGTTGTCGATCATGCAAGAGCAATTGATGTTATTTTTCATGGTGGAAAAGTTGGCGAAACTTATAATATTGGAGGACATAATGAGTGGACAAATATCGATTTAATTAAGGTATTGTGTCGACAAGTAGATGAGAAATTGGGTAGAGAGAAAGGTTCTTCCGAAAAGTTAATCACTTTTGTTAAAGATAGAGCAGGACATGATTTGCGATATGCAATTGATGCAACAAAATTAGCTAAAGAATTAGGTTGGACACCATCTTTACAGTTTGAAGAAGGATTGAGTAAAACAATTGATTGGTATTTGGAAAATTCAGAATGGCTCGAAAGTATAACATCTGGAAATTACCAAAAATATTATGAACAACAATATATTACTCGTTAAAATTAACAAATTAGTACCAATATCAAATTCTGAAATATCTAAAATCCAAATTTTTTATAAAAATCAATTAGTTATAAAAACTTTATAATAAAAGAACTCTTATTGATTCAATTTTTTTGATTTATAAGTAAACTTTTAAAATACGTTTTTATAGCTTATGTGAACTTTCACCTTTTAGTTTACATATATAATTCATGAATAATGACTGTTAATGTACCAAAAATAGTAAAACGAACAACTACTCGAATAGGATTTTGGATAGATTTTATTG